>NZ_ONDD01000020.1 GCF_900316465.1 uncultured Fibrobacter sp.
TGGTCCATGTCGAAGCTGTGGAGCGGCTGGCCCACGTCCATCAGAATGAAGTTCGTGATGTCGACCACGTTGTTGATGCTGTTCATGCCAACGGCATGCAGGAGCTTGGCGAGCCAAGCCGGAGACTTTTCAACCTTCACGTCCTTGATGACGCGGCCCACATAGCGGGAGCAACCGCAACCCGGAACCACTTCGAGGCTGATGGCAGAGCTAGCGGCTTCGGAATCTTCCTTGAGTTCGTAGGCGAGCGGCTTGAGCGGACGGCCGAACTTGGCGGCGAGTTCGCGGGCCACGCCACGGTGGCTGAGGGCGTCCGGGCGGTTCGGGGTCACGTTCAGTTCAAAGCAAACGTCATAGAGGCCGAGGCTTACGAACGGAGTGCCTGCCGGAATAGAATCGTCGAGAACCATGATGCCGGCGTGGTCGTCGCTGAGGCCGATTTCGTCTTCGGCGCAAATCATGCCGAAGCTTTCGACGCCGCGGATCTTGGATTTCTTCATCTTGAGGGTGCCGCCATCGGGGAGCGGGAGTTCTGCACCGATCGGGGCGAGCACCACGGTCTGGCCGGCGGCTACGTTCGGGGCGCCGCAAACGACCTGGATGGTTTCTTTGCCGTTATTGACGGTCGTAATGTGCAAGTGGTCGCTGTCCGGGTGGGCTTCGCAGGTAAGAACCTTTGCCACAACGAGCTTTTCATAAACCTTGCCCGGTTCTTCGGTACCTTCGACTTCCAAGCCGATGGAGGTCAATGCCTTTGCAACTTCTTCCGCATTTTCCGGAAGATCCACATGACGTCTGAGCCAATTCAAAGAAACTTTCATCGTATTATCCTTTATGACACGGTGTCGTACCCGTGCCTGCTTAAAATTCGGTGGTAAATTTAGAAAAAAACAGCCTTACCGATTATTCTTCGGGGCGCTCGGGGGTTGTATTTTCTTCGGGGTCTGCCGGAGGTACGTCCTGTGAGGGGGCTTCGGGGAATTCCGGGGCGGCAAAATCTTCAGGATTGAAGATGGCGTCAAAGAAAACGACGGTGCTCATGGTGATGAGAGGAATTATCCACAGAAGTCCGATTCCTAAAGTCAAAACGCCGAGGAAACACCATAGCATGATGCGGAAAGAAAGGCAAAGAAAATTGTAGTTGTATACGGAGACCTGACAATAAGTTTGCTTGATTAGGTCAATAGCAGGCGTGGAATCGTCTTGTGACATTTTTATCAAAAGACCGATCCAGGTGGGGTATAGCTTGTATAAAATGTAGCAGAATAAGGCTGCTAGAATGAGAATAAAAAGAATGTAAAAGAGAATGTTTTCGTGGATAGGCAAGATTAAGGGGAGATAATCTGCGAGTGCTTCGATGAGAGACGAGAAGAATCCTGCTACAAGGGCTCCGATAAGTATAACGACGACATTTCTGGAAAAATTCTTGAAACCCGCAAACATGTCGCGGAGATTCGATTGCCTGTGTTTGAAAATACGGAAAAAATAGGCGTAAAAACCGATGGCCAGAATATCTTGCACAATGGACTGTATCAGTGAAACTACAAAGCTGACGGGGTAGTTCCTAGGGGATTCTTCTTCGGTGCCGAAAAAAAGAAGGCTTGCGAAATTAATGAAGAAAATGGTGGCAAACAAGAGAATGCCGCCGAAAAGGGTTATGCCCGTTGTTTTGAGGCGATTCCCTTTAAGCGCATCGTTTGCTAAATCGAATGCTTTGGCGCTGCTGATCATATGTTCTCCTTCTTTTGTTGAGCTTAATGGTTCCGCTCGAAGCGCAAAGGCTTTAGCTGGTTGATGACCGATTGCAGTTCCTTAGGGAGCGGGCAATCGAGTACGATTTTATCGCCGTGCCAGGTGAATTCCAGGCGGCAGCTGTGCAAGAAAAGGCGGTGTAGCCCGAGTTGCTTTTTGACATCGCGGTTCAGCGCGAAATCGCCGTAACGGGTGTCGCCGAGGAGCGGGTGCCCGATGCTTGCGAAATGGGCACGAATCTGGTGCATACGGCCGGTTTCGAGCTTGATTTTTACCAGATCGTAACCTTCGTAATGCTGCTTGACGCGGTAATGCGTAACGGCCTTCTGGGCGTCCTTGCCGGTTTCGCCGACCTTCATTTTGCTACCCTTGGCGGCATCGGTGCGGGTGAGCGTCTCGTTAATGGTGCCCTTGTCTTTTTTGAGATTCCCCTTGACGAGGGCGAAATAGAATTTGTCGACTTCGTGTTCGCGGATCATGCGCGTGAGCTCACGGAGCGTGTCGCCGTGAAGGGCGGCAATGATCATGCCCGAGGTTTCTTGGTCGAGGCGGTGGGCGATAGTGGGCTTGAAGTCGAGCCCTTCGCGGCGGCCCCATTCCCACAGGTATTCTACGAGGCTCTCGCCGGGGCGAGTGCCGGAGCCCGGTTGGCTTGCCAGTCCCGAGGGCTTGTTGATGACCACGTAATCTTCGGTCTGAATGACAATGTCGAGCTCGTTTGCGCCCCAGCCGGATTGTTTTTCCGACGGCGAGGTGGCCTTGCCCCAGGTGGATTTTGCTTTTGCAAAACCGGTGCTGGGCTTATCGCCTTCGTTTTGGTTGGCGGGAAACTGGATGACATTGGTTGCGCCCTGGGAATCCGCATCGACGCTTTTAAAGTTTTCATAGATGCAGACGGTGTCGCCTTCCTGCAACATCTGATTTGCCTTGCCTACGACGCCATTCACACGGACTTTCTTTTTGCGGATGACAGCGAAAAAGACCGATAGCGATTCGTCGGGGAATGCCTTGCGCAAAAAACGGTCGAGGCGCATGTTGGCAAAATTGCGGTCAATGACTCGGGTGATCATAAGCTTTCCTTTTTCGCGTAGTGGGCGAGTCGCACGCCGTCAGCGGCGCTAGTGACGATTCCGCCGGAATATCCGGCGCCTTCGCCGAGCACAAACAGGCCCTTGGTATTCACGCTTTCAAGCGTCTCGTTGTTGCGACTCATGCGCAGGGGGCTGCTGGTGCGGGTTTCGGGGGCGACAATCAGGCCTTCCTCGATGAATCCAGGAATCTTCTTGTCAAAGTTCTGGAATCCTTCGGCGAGGCTTTTGCAAATGGTTTTGTCCATCCAGTCCCACAGATTGCTTTGCACAAGCCCGCAGGGGTAGGTGGATTTCGGGAGCGATTTGTCTTCGCGGTGGGCGAGGAACGCCTTGATGGTTTGGGCCGGAGCGGCGTAACTCTTGCCGCCGACCGCGTAGGCGTCGCTTTCGATTTTGCGCTGGAATTCAAGACCGCCAAAGAGCTTATCACTTGCGGCAATGGGCACGGCGATGGCGCCGTTGGCAAAGGGGCCATTGCGGCGGCTGTAGCTCATGCCGTTGGTGGCAAGGGTCCCAGGCTCCGAGGCGCAAGGCACCAGAACGCCACCCGGGCACATGCAGAAACTGTAGGCGCTGCTTGATTTGTTCAGTGTCGGGGTGGCGAGAAAATATTCGGCGGAACCCGTGAGTTTGGTGTCTACATTTAGGCCCAGCTGGCGCATGTTGATGAGTTGCTGCGGGTGCTCGACGCGCACGCCCATGGCAAAAGCCTTGCTTTCGAGCGCGACGCCACGGGCGTGGAGCATTTCGTAAATGCTCCGGGCAGAATGCCCGACGGCGAGCACCAAGGCTTCGCAGGGTTTCCAATTCGCCTGAGAATTTGGCGTTGAAACGTCTCGCAGCTGGATCGCCGCGATGCGGCCATCCTTAATCTCGATGTCTTCAAGCGCGGTGCTAAAATGAATCTTGCCACCAAGCTTTGCAATTTCGGCGCGCAGCTCTCGCAGCAATAAAACCAGACGGTCCGTGCCGATATGCGGCTTGGCGAAGGTCACGACCGATTCGTCGACTCCAAAGTCGACCATGTCGTGTAGAACCTGTTCCACGAACAGGTTCCGGGTGCGGGTATTAAGCTTTCCGTCACTGAATGCCCCCGCACCGCCTTCGCCAAAAAGCACATTGCTGTAGGCGTTAAAATTCCTGTCGATAAAGAACCGGCGAATATCGCGGAATCGTTCTTCAACGCATTTGCCCTGTTCGTACAAATCGACTGCAAAGCCTTTCCGCAACAAATGCAGGGCCGCCCAAAGGCCGCTAGGACCTGCGCCAATGACATCCACATGGCCGGGCATCGCGACGCTGTTTTTCTGCGGGTCGCTTTCAAGAGTTTCTTTGTCACGTGTTGCCGCTACAAGACCCTTGGCGTGATTTCCTGTGGCGCGGACTTCGCGCTTTAAGTCAAAAATCACGTTGTAAGACCACTTGGGGTCTCCTTTGCGACGGCTATCCAACGAAAAACGCTCCACCTGCAAATTGAAGATCTCTTCGGGATGCAAGCGGAGTTCTTTGGCCAAAGCCTCGCGGTACTTGCCTTTCTTGGCAAGTGCAACGCTTAGTTCTCTGTAGCGGTAGGTGAACATCACCCCCAAATTTAAAAATTAGAACAAGTAGTTCACGCGGACGCCGCCGTAAATGTCCTTGTATTCGTCGCTCAAGTTATCCGGGCGGTAGTAAAGGGCTGAACCCGTGTACCAATCGGTGCTCAGACGCTTAGTGTGGTTCACACGCAGATTCAAGTTCCCCAGCACATCCATTTCGGTTTCGTCTTCGCTAACACCGTTTTCTTCCCAGTTGGTGGTCAGGTAACGGAATTCGCCAGAAATACCCAGAACCAGGAATCGATTTCGGAACGGAATTTCAAATTCATCGTCGATCGTGAATTCCCGTTCGGTCATGTCGTTACGTTCGTAGTTCTTAAAGCGGGGAGTAAAACCAAAGTGATTCTGAATGTTATTGAAATTGGTTGTCGCTGAAAGCGGGTAGGCGTGTTCAAAGTAGTCTGCTCCGCCAAAATAGTAACCCAGTTTAGCCCAAGTTGTATTCGAAAGATTCATGCCTTTAATCAAGTCGTCTTTATAGAACTTGGAATCGTCGGTGCGGAGAGTCCAACGTCCGCCGGCTCTGAACGTGGTATTGAAAGCCTTGACAGAAAGGTCCAAGTTCCATGTGTTCTTGTAGATTCTTTCCTGGAATTTAGAAGCGAGATATTCTTCGCCCCAAAGTCCCGTGTATTGAGCCCAGCGTGCTGCGTCCACTTCGGTAACCGTTCCGTCGTCAATGATTTCGGTTGTCGCGTTGCCCGAACGTGCGGCAAACCAATCATCTTTATAAATACCGTCTTCCAGAATATAGTTGCCACGGAGTTGGTAGGGACGGTACTGGGTGCGGTATTCCAGATTGTATCCGACATTCACGTCGATGTTTTTTCCAATTTTGAAATCGTTTCCCAAAGTCCAGTTCTGGATGTATTTGGTTCGGTCATAATCCAGTTCGTGTTCGTCGAACCATTTGGAATTGTTGTTGCTGTAAAGTCCCCATTGGGTTCCTTCGCCAAGGCCAAAGAGATTGTTTTTGCCATCTTTTGCGGCATTCTCGATATTAATGGCGTATCCAAAGTGGAGTGTCCAGAAACCAGTGATAATCTGCTTGATGTCGGCGCCAAATTCGCGCGTGTCCGAGAGCTGGTCTGGAGATCCGGCGCTGTAGTAATCTTCGCCAATGTACTTGATGTGGCTAGAAATCGAGGTCTTGTAAAAACTCCCGTAGAACGAAAGTCCGAATGCAATGTTTTGACTGCCCCAGTTGAGACCCATAACGCGGTCATCGTCTCGGTCGCTGTCGTAGTTCTTTTTTAGCGCTTTTGCTTCACGAATCAAAGTGCGCAGGGAATCACGCATTTGCGGGCGACTCAAGGTGGTATTCCCGCCAAAGATTTCTTCAAGTTCTTCTGCCGAAAGAGAATTGATTTTGTTCTCGTTTATCATCAATTGACGGAGCTTTGTCATAGATGAAGTGCTGATTCCGGCTTGGGTAAACACCTGGTTGATTGCTCGTTCCCTGAAAACATCGGCAGTGTCGGCACGGCCAACTGCAATTTGTCCGTTCAGTTCGATGTCGCCGGGGTGGAATAGCCAGTTTCCATCGGCGTACAAAGTGAGCGATTGCTGTAAGGGCTCGCTTGTAATGGAGGTACGGCTTCCGCCATCGCGCAGGAGCGGATCGTGAATTTCGTCGTCGGCGTATATGGCGCCTAGGCTAACGTCAAATTGGCGGATGGGGGCCCATTTGACCGATCCTCCGTAAGCAAGTCGCTGTGCCTGGGCTTCGCCATCATCGATATAGTTCTTGTAAATATCGGGGTGGCGGTCTCCAATCAAATAGGGCTTGCGGTTTTCTCCAAAGAATCCGTTCAGCTCTAATACAGACTGGTTGGCGTTATTCTTGAAGAGCGATAGCGTGTAGCCGACGCCAAAGATCGGAAGCGATGCCATGTAGAGGTCTCCACCGACTTTAGTAAAGTCGCCTAACACAACTTTGTTGTAGTTGTCGGTGTAGGTCAGCGTAATCGGATCTGGCGAGAAATAGTTCCAGGAGTTGGCGGAAATGTCTGCGTTGAGTTCAATGGACTTGCCGTCGGTCGATTGCATCAGCAGGTAAATGCTTGCGTCTGTTCCAAAACCGGGAACCTGGAAACTATTCGATGTTCGTTCTCCTTTCACCTTTCGGGTCTTTATGTGATGGTAGTGGTTGTCGAGAGAAACACTTCCGATAAGGCTCCAGGGGTTTTGTGTAGAATCCGCCTTGTTTTCATTGGCCTCTTTTTGTGCAATCAAGTCTGCAATCTTGTCGTTTGCATTAACCGGACGGCTTTCGATACCTGGAATTTCGGGACTTGCAGGGAGAGCCTGTGCGACACCGTTATAGTCCTTGTTGAATTCGGTTTCGTTTCCTCCGATGCATTCAATGACTCCTTTTTCCAAAACGTCCGCGGAGCTTGCCCCGACCTTGTTGCCTTTTACTTGAGTATTGGCGAAAGTCAATTGGTTGTTGGCCATGTTCAAAACGGCATGCGAGTTCTTTTCAAAACTTGCCGAGGTCACTTCTGTAATGGCGAGCGGTGCGTTGTAAAGCGCAACGTTGTTTTCAAGGAAATAGACATCGAAAATGTTGGCGTCGCTGTAGCTGTCAATGTGGACTGCGGCACCGTTGTTCTTGGTGAACTGCGTCCCGCTGATAGTCACCTTTGAATTCTTGGCGTATACGCCGCGGTTCGACGTCTCTTTAATTCTGCTAGACAGAATGCTTGCAGCGCTGTTTTCAATGGCGATGCCGTTTTCTGCACCGATGATAACGGAACCTCTAATTTCAGAGGGCTCGCTGCCGGTAATAAAGATTCCTTTCCAATCTCCATTTTTGGGATTGCTTGCTGCCGAAACGAATTCAATTTCGTTGTCGTCTAAGCCGGCCGCAACAAACTGGCCCTTGACGTAAAGACCAGTTCCTGGCGCGAATTGAAGTCTTACGCCCGGTTCTATAACGAGAACCTGGTTTGGCTCAACCGTGATATCTCCGGTGACGGTATATGGAGATTGGTCAACTTTGATAAATCCGTGGACAGAACCGCTTAGCGGCGTTCCTTGTCCTAAAGCGGACGGTTCCTGGGCGTACGCCAAAACGGTCGTTAGGGCGATAATTGAAAAAAAGACGCTGTTTTTCATTACGGGCCCTTGTATGTTTTGGGTTTTTCAAGAATTTCGCCGCTCTTTAAAGTGACTGTTACCTTGATTTTGGTCGTGCTGTAGGGGATGTTGACTTGTTGGTCAATATGGTTTGACTGTAAATCCGTACCGCGAAGTATCTGGTTCTGCTTACCGGGTTGCGAAATCACGATTTGCTTGATGTAAATCGGATCGTTTTGCGGGAGCCCTGTGACCGAGAAGCCAAAAGATCTAGGAATGGTTCGTATGTCTGGCGGAGGCGGCACGTGCGGAAGATATTCGATGTCGCCATTGTCGAAGCGGATTTTGGCTGTCTTGATGGGCGGGAAGCATTCAAGAGTCTTGCTGATTTTGTCCTTGTTTCCGGCAAGATCTTCAACCTGGAATGTATAAAGATGTACACCCTGAGTCAAATTTTGGGTAAACTTGCTGTCGTTTTCGAAGTAAGATTCCTTTTGGATGACATTGTCAACGAAGAAGGTGTAAATAGATTTGTCTCCTTTGCTTTGTTCAAGAGAAAGCGATGCTTTGCACTTGTTTACAGAAAGCGTTAATTTAGGAGGCAACAGGTTTACGGTCTTGCAACTCTTGATAACCTTAAGCGGTATGGTTTCTTTATGTTTGCCGTTGGTAGACGATGTGTAGTTCACATAGATGTTTTTTTCATCCCAGTTCCCATTTTTATCGGACACGGGAATCGAATGCGTAAATTGCCCCTTTGCACTCAGTGGTATAAGGTTTGCCGAAGTGTATTTGCCTAGCGAAACAGTGAGATTTGCTTGCAGGTCGGTTGTGTCAAATGTTCCTTCGACTGTGGCCATTGCTGGGTCGCAAACTTCTAGCGGAGTTCCTGATGTGATGGTTAGGGGCGCTTTTGAAGTAGATTCGTTCGGATTTGGGGCGTAATAGGTTGTTACGAGTCCGCACTGGAATGAGGTTGAATTATCTCCATCAAAGAAACAGGTGAAAGGGAATTTCTTTTGGCCGACTTCGGTGGGTTCCCAGTCGACATTGAAACTGATTTCGGAACCGTTGGAGCGTATCGGTTGGTCAAAAATGCGGACGTGCGTTCCTTTGGAGCAGGTGGCCTTGATGGTTTGTTTCGGAGAGTAGACCGTGTCGGGGAGTGCTACAATGGAACATTTAACCTTGCTTTTTTTATCGTTTAAGCGTTTTGAAAGCTGCTTGTCTTTTTCTTGAATTGCTTTTTTGAGCGAATCAAGGGAGAGCGATGTGTTGCTCAGGAGCGTGTCGAGGGCGTTAAAGAGTAGCGAATTTCCCGACGTGGCAAGGTCGAGAACGAGAAGTCCCTTTTTACAGTAAACAATAGTCTGACCACCTTTAATACCGGTCGCGTTTTGATTTTCTTCTGGGGTAAAGTCAAGATTTCCGGTGGCAAGAGATGCAATGGAACAGCTGTTCGATGTGCCCACAAAACCGTCTGTACCTCGAATAGCGGCGGTTGAGTTCCCTGTCTTGAACTTGAATTTGCTCTTGTTGTTCGCCTGCTTTTGCACGTCGAACTTCATGCTGCCTTTTTTGACGACGGTTTCAAAATTGTTTTCGCCGTTTTCAAAGGAAAGCTTTGTGATGGAGACAAAGGTGTTTTCCTGGATGCCGAATGAGCCTCCGTCGGGGAGGGCAATGATGGCCTCGGATTCCAGAAGGGTCTCGATATTGTCGCCTTCCTTGACATTTTTCGCCTTTTTTAGGCCAGGAGTCGGTTCGGAAGACTTTACCACCTGCTTTTCAGAATTGCGGTAAAGGAATACTTCACCCACAGCGTAGTGGATTTTAGCAGTTTTTGCAGCAAATGTAACCCCGACAAGAATGGCTAGAAGGGCGGCTTGAAGGCTAAAAAAACGTGAAAAAGACATAAAGCCTCGCTTTATAGTAACATTCTGTCGTAAATATATGTATTTTTTTTACATACTTAGAATGTGTGTGATGCACCTAAGTAATGAAATAAAGACTTTTTTCAAAGTTTTTTGGAAGAAGGTCAAAACCTATAACTACAGGACTAAATATGGAAGTTGAAGAACTGACCGTTGCCTATAGCGATGAAGATACCGGTGAAGAAGTCATCAAGGAAATCGGCAAGGAAATCCTTTCGAAGGGTGCATGGCCGACCGTGATGTTCTTTTACCAGGAACGTGACCCGAAGACCGGTGAATTTACCGAACCCAAGGTGTCTCTGCGCCGCTACCGCAAGATGGCGGGCAATTTCAAACCCCAGGGCAAGTTCAAGATCACGGGCAAGGCTCAGGCCGAAGCTATCATAGACGTCCTCAAGAAGTGGTATAACATTTAATGCCAGACCCTGCTAGTCGAAAGAAGAAGTATAATATCGAGTTCCTTTGCGAGGGGGACATCGAGGCTTTTCCGTATAAGGACAAGTTCGAAAAGATGGCTCGCAAGCTCCTTGCCGAAGAAGGCAAGGAAAAAGACGTGAACATTGTGCTTTGCACCGATGAGTTCGTACGCACCATGAACCGCGACTACCGCGGTCTCGACAAGGTGACCGACGTTCTTTCGTTTGAATGGAAAAACGAACTCGGAGTCGAAATCCCTGAAGACGAGGCCATGCTCGGCGAAATCTATATCGCCCGCGAGCAGGTGCGCCGCCAGGCTCCCGAATACGGCAACACGTTCTACGCCGAAATGAAGCGCGTGATTGTACACGGGCTGTTGCACCTTTCGGGCTACGACCACATCAAGGCCGCCGACCGCAAGGTCATGCGCAAGCGCGAATGCGAATTCCTGGGACTAGACCCGTACAAGGAAGGTGCCTAATGGAATCTTCTGAAAGTTACGCCGTCGCGTTCCTTGTCGTATTTGTCCTGACATCGTTTTCGTTTTCGCTGATCAAGGCCGCTTTTAGCGCCATTTATGCCAAGCGTGATGCCCGTGACCGTGAAGGCCGCGAAGAGGTGGTTGCATCCTTGGTGGAACTGCCTGGCTTTAACGAAACGATTTCGATCGGTCGCATCTTCTGTAACGTGGGTGCGGGCGTTTTGGGCTTTTACCTGTTCCAGATGATTCCTTGGAACTGGGTGCAAGATTACTGGTTCCTGGCTTTTGCCGCTTACCTGGTGGTCGCCTGCATCGGCATTTACACCATTACGGTGTTCTTGGCGAACCTGCTCGGAAACTTGAAGCCGGACACTTTCGCTGTCGTGCTGATTCCGCTGTTCAAGTTCATTAGACTCCCGTTTGCACTGCCGGCAAAGATTTGCCACCTGCTGTTCGTCAAGATTCTGAAGGTCTTGGGCTATGACTCTAAGCTGAGCTTCTTGCCCGAAGAACGCCGCGACGCCGTGCAGGCGCAGGCCGACTTGAGCGACGAGGCAGACCCCGATGCCGAAGGCCTGGAACAAGAAGAACGCCAGATGATTTTGAACATCTTCGACTTCGTGGAAACTCCGGTGCGCGAAATCATGACGCCCCGTGTGGACATGTGCGCGGTCGAAGTTGGCACACCGCTTGAAGAACTGGTGAGGGTGTTGAATACAGAACGCCATTCCCGCTTGCCGGTGTACAAGGAAACGGTCGATAACATCGTGGGTATTCTTTCGAACCGCGACTTTTTGGAATGGTACACCGAACACCGCGACGAACCCTTTGATATCATGAAGCTCGTGATGCCGCCGGTATTCGTGCCGTATCACAAGAAGATTGACGACATGCTCACCGAACTGCGTAAGACGGGTAACCAGCTCGCTATCGTGGTGGATGAATATGGCGGAACCGCAGGCCTTGTTACGCTCGAAGACATTCTCGAAGAAATCGTGGGCGAAATCAAGGACGAAGACGACGTGGACGAAGATGAAGATGTGCAGCGCCTTAAGGACGGCCGCTTCATTCTCGACCCGATCATGACGCTTTCCGATTTGGAATACAAGCTCGGTGTTGAACTCGAAGCCCCAGAAAATTCCCACGTGGAAACGCTTTCGGGCTTGATTCAGGCAACGCTCGGCATTATTCCGTCTCCTGGCGCCGAAGTCACCATCAAGGGTTACACCTTCCGTGTCTTGAAAATGGACGGCACCCGTATGGAAAAGGTGCTCATGATTCAGCCCGGCAAGGGCAAGACCAAGAACATCAAGGCCGTGCCCCGCACACAGGCTTTTAAGGTGGTTTAGTACTGAGTCATGGGCTTGGGGGTATGCCCCTTAAAGATTAAAAAAAGCAGCATTTCAATCCTGCTTTTTTTGCTAAGTGACACTCATGCAATGTGTAATGTGGAATGACAAATGAGATAAACGATACTTGGTGCTTTAGCACCTTAGTAGAGTTATCCTCTATGAGGAAATGAATAATTACACATCTCTCATTCCACATCATTAATTGTTACAGCTCTTCCACGGCTTCGGCGCGGAGGTTCTGCACGATGTGGTCCTGACGCTGCGGCGTGTTGTTGCCCATGTAGTAGGCGAGCATCTTGCCGAAGGAGGCATCGGGCGGGAGCACCACCGTTTCAAGACGCATGTCTTCGCCAATGAACTGGCCGAATTCTTCCGGGGAAATTTCGCCGAGACCTTTGAATCGAGTGATTTCGAGACCGGTCTTGCCGATTTCCTTGGCGGCTCTGTCGCGTTCCGTTTCGTCGTAGCAGTACTTGGTCACCTGCTTGTTACGCACGCGGAAAAGCGGCGTCTGCAGAATGAACAGGTGCTTCTGTTCCACGAGTTCGGGGAAGAATTGCAAGAAGAAGGTCATCAAAAGCAGACGAATGTGCATGCCGTCCACATCAGCATCGGTCGCGATAATCACCTTGTCGTAGCGGAGGTTCTCGAGACCGTTTTCGATATCGAGAGCGTGCTGTAGCAGGTTGAATTCCTCGTTTTCGTACACGACCTTCTTGGTCATGCCAAAGCTGTTGAGCGGCTTACCGCGCAAGCTGAACACGGCCTGCGTCTGCACGTTACGAGCCTTGGTAATGGAGCCCGAAGCAGAGTCACCTTCGGTAATGAAGATCATGGTTTCGCGGTTCAGTTGGTTCTTGACGTCAGTCAGGTGAATCTTGCAGTCGCGGAGTTTGCGATTGTGCAGGTTCGCCTTTTTCGCACGGTCGTTCGCAAGCTTCTTGATGCCCGCGATTTCCTTGCGTTCACGTTCGTTCTGCGTAATGCGGTTTAAAAGGGCCTTTTCGGTTTCCGGATTCTTGTGCAGGTAGTTGTCGAGCTGCGAGGCAACGTAATCCACGATCCAGGTACGCAGCTGGGCGCCACCCGGAGCGACCGTTGTCGAGCCGAGCTTGGTCTTGGTCTGCGATTCGAAAACCGGTTCCTGAATGCGCACGGAAATGGCGCCGATAATGCAGTTACGCACGTCGGCCGGATCCAAGTCCTTCTTGAAGTGGTCGCGGGCACCCTTCACAATACCTTCGCGGAAGGCCTGCTGGTGCGTACCGCCCTGGGTGGTATGCTGGCCGTTCACAAAGCTGTAGTAGTGTTCGCCGTACTGGTTGCCGTGGGTAAAGGCGACTTCGATATCGTTTGCCTTAAAATGGGCCACCGGGTAACGGATAGAATCGTCCACGTGGTTCTGCAAAAGGTCCAGAAGGCCGTTCGGGCTGTTGTAGGTCTTACCGTTCATCACCAGCGAAAGGCCGTTGTTCAGGTAGGCGTAGTTCCATACCTTTTCTTCCATGTAGCCCGGCAAGAAGCGGAAATTTTTGAAAATGCTTGCATCCGGTTCGAAATAGATTTCGGTACCGTTCTTTTCGGTCGTATTCTTTTCGCGTTCTTCGCGGACGAGCTTGCCCTTGCTGAATTCGGCTTCCTTCACGCGGCCATCGCGGAAACTCTTGACGATAAACTTGGTCGAAAGGGCGTTTACCGCCTTGGTACCCACACCGTTCAAGCCCACGGACTTCTGGAAGGCTTCGGAGTCGTACTTACCACCGGTGTTAATCTTCGATACGCAGTCGATGACCTTGCCGAGCGGAATACCGCGGCCAAAGTCACGCACGCGGGCGCTGTGGTCTTCGATGTCAATGATAATCTGCTTGCCGGCACCCATCACGAATTCGTCGATGGAGTTGTCGATAATTTCCTTAACCAGCACATAAATGCCGTCGTCGGGGCTGTTGCCGTCGCCGAGCTTGCCGATGTACATACCCGGACGTTCGCGGATATGTTCGTTCCATTCTAGTGTTCTAATGCTGTCTTCGGTATACTTTGCTGCTGCCATAGTAATTAGAAACTCTCGTTAAAATTTAAGTCGGTACAAAGATAAACATTTTTTTTGACAGCTGAGTGTCAAAATCGCTTCAGACACAATATAGCAAAAAGCATATGCCAGGTGTGCGAATGTGCAGTAAAAAGTCTTTTTACTATATAATTGGGAACATCATGCGTGTCCAGAGGGCGTCATCTAGATCGCGTCTAGAATCAACAACTGCCAAAACTTTGACTCGATTTTCTTCTTTGCGGTAAAAGATTCTCCATGGGCTTACCACGAGTTCACGGAATCCATTGATTTGCAAATATTCTAATTCCGTAGGAATCTTGCCCAAATCAGGAAACTTGTCAAGAACTAGACATTCTTTTTTTATTCTAGCAAGAGTGTCTTTGGCGTTTTTGGGATTACTCGCTGTAATATGCATGATGATGGACTTTAAGTCGAGAGATGCCGATTCGGACCATTCTACAGTGATTTTCTTAGAGGGCATTCAGTTCTTTCTCCAAGGAATCAAAGAGGTCTTTTTGATTAATTGATTTTCCCTTCGAAAATTCGGCTTCGCTTTGAGCAAAAAGTTTGAACAACTTTAAGCCGTCCTGCATCATCTGGAAGGTTTCTGTGTCGAGGATTACACCACGGGCCTCTCCGTTTTGTGTGACGATGTAAGGGGCGCGAGTGTCGTTTACATGGTCTAGCACTTTTGCTGCGTTCGCTTTAATGTAGGAAATAGGCTTGATATTTCTATAGGTCGGCATAAAACCTCGCGTAAGACTGAATTCGGTATTAAATATAGTCTTTTTTAGGGATAATGCAACTAGAAAAACGAAATTGTCTTGGAACTCAAGAAAATCACTCCTTTTGCAGTCGTTGAATTTCTATCTTTGCCCGTATGAATACCGCTTTTTATGTCTTTATGAAGTTGTTGCCGAAGAATGCCGCTAGCCGTGCCTTCGGTGCTTTGACTCGCCTCAAGTTGCCCGTGATTTCGAAGGCAATGCGCAATGCTTTTGCAAGTTACTACAAACTGAATATGGAAGAATCGGAATTCCCGATTGATCATTACGCAAACATTGGTGAACTTTTTATCCGCAGGCTCAAGCCGGGTATGCGCCCGATTGCTGATTCCGAAATCGTGTCGCCGGTGGATGGCGTGCTTTCGCAGACGGCAACTTTTGACGAAAAGCAAGAACTGATTCAGGCCAAGGGCAAGACCTATACGCTCAAGGACCTGCTCCGCGACGAAGAAATGGCTGCCCGCTTTGAAGGTGGCGCCTTCGCGACGATTTACCTTGCTCCGTTCAACTACCACCGCATTCATAGTCCCGTGAAGGGCGAAGTGGTGGACGCAAGCTACTGTCCGGGTACACTCTGGCCGGTGAATGTCGGTAGCGTGGAACGTGTGGAAGGCCTGTTTTGCATCAACGAACGCCTTACGAGCCATATCCGCTTGGACGATGGTTCTGAAATGCTGGTGGTCAAGGTCGGTGCTACGAACGTGGGCCGCATCGGTGTTGCCTACACGGACGAACTCTTGGTGAATGCGGGCAAACTCCCGCGCAACTGCAAACGTTACGACTGGAAACCCGCTCAGAAAATCACTGTGGAAAAGGGCGGCGAACTGGGTCGCTTTGAAATGGGCAGCACCGTGATTCTCGTGGTCGACAAGAAAATCCGCGAAAGGAATCCGGGGCTTTTCCAGAGCCGTGTGGGAACAGCCGTGAAGGTGGGCGAGGCCCTCTAATATTTTAGGTTTTGCCGATGGTTTCGGTCGAGCGATTTATTCACGATGAACCCGCGTTGTTCAAGGCGACGGCGGAATTCGTGCGATTGTTTGCTCGAATCGACGACCCGGTTCTTACGGTTGCAAAGCAAGAAAAGGGCGCAAACGAACGCATCGCGTGGACGCTTTTAGGCACGGCGCTTTTTCAAGATGTCAGTTACCCGGAATTTGTGACGCTTTTGCAGGCGTTGAATGAAAAATTTCCTGGCGAAAAACTCTGGACGCTGCCGGTGCCGAAGGCGCAGGATATTGAAGCTTGCGTAGAATCTGCATTCGGTTGCCGCACCTGGTCCATGTTCGAAAACGTGGCGGGGATTTTCTGGAGTGTCGGGCTGTTTGTGCGCCGGCATGGGAATTTGCAGGAATGGCTCAAGTCCCGCACGCCCGAAGAAATCTGGCGTGATTTGGGCGAGATTTACTTTATGGGCAAGGGAAACCCGCGCCCGAAAGTTTGCGCCGCGATTTACCGCTTGCTCGCGCCCGCGCCAGTGGGGCTTTCGCTGGACTGTGCGCCTTCGCCAAAATGGCCGCCCTTGCCGCTGACCATGGGCACTCGCCGCTACCTCTCCATTCTTGGGCCAGCAAGCGACGGCTTTGCGGACTTGGAACCGCTACAAAAGCAGAAACTTGCAACCGACATGTATGTGGCACTTGTGCAGCATTTGATGGAACAGTCCGAAAATGCCGAGGTGAAAAAGTCGAAGGTCGACGCCTTGACCGCCTACGTGGCTGCGCACAGCCTGCAGTTCTACTTGGAAGACGGAACCGACGGCTTTATTTGCCGACATTCTACGGACCATTGTCGCAAATGCCCCCTGCGGGAATATTGCAGCTACGCGGAATGATTTTTACTAAATTGTGGCTATGTGTTTTTCTACTCGATTCTTTAAGATGGCTTTGGTTGCAAGCGTTGTCGCGCTTGTGGCGGGCTGCCAAAAGAAAGTCGAAAAACCGATCGATTATTCCTCGATTACTTACAAGCGTTTGAGCCCGGCTTCGTTCAAGGCCGATTCTTCGAAGAATGCCGAAATTCCTTCGCTGGAACGCCGCTACGATTACCGCTATGCCATTATGCTTGGCGATACGCTCGGTGTGACGGTACTTGAATTCGAAAGCGACGTGTATGCGCTGGACTATTACATGAACAGTGGACACTTCCAAGGTAGCATCCCGATTTTGAGGGGCAATTTCTTGGAACAGAGTTTCCGCGCCGACAAGCGCATCTTTATCTTTAGGCACGACAGTTACCGCCGTTACGAGCGCGCCGACCTCGAAGATTACGTGCGCAAGTTCCCGGGCTACCATGGCGGATTCCCGCAGGCATTCTTGAGCTTGCCTTTTGAACACCGTGAACAGGGCCGTGCCTCGATCGAAACCAGGTTCTTCTTGGGCGTCAAATCGACCTTCCCGGTGCTGGTGCAAAGCTATCGCGACGGCAATTTGCGCTGGAATGTGGCGCGCAGTTGGGATCAGGTAGAATCGGATGCGTTTGAAAAGTGGGTGTCGGGCCTTAAGCAGGTGACTCCAAACGAGATTGTTCCCGCAAATGACTGCGTTTACTTTGAAGCGGGCGAGGGCTCTTATGGAATCGCGAGCCGCTTGTCTGGCGGGCGGGTGGCCGTTGTCTGGGGCTATATGTCTTGGCCGGACTTGGAACGCTCGTTCTTTACCGCCAGCGACCGCATTTTTGAGGCGCGATTTTAACTTTTATTTGTTATATTAAAGCCATGGCTATTGAAAAACTTGCAGAAACTCTTTTGGAAAAGCTCCGTTTCATCACTAAGGCAGAAACGGTTATCGGTAACCCCATTCAGGCCGGTGAATCTACCGTTGTGCCCGTGAGCCGCGTGTCGGTGGGCTTCGGTTTTGGCGGTCACCAGTCCAAGGGTGATACTTCTGCCTCTGGCGGTGGCGCCTCGGTGGAACCGGTTGCCTTCCTCGTCATCAAGGGCGACGATGTGCGCGTGATGCCCATTAGCAAGGATAGTTCGCTTGTTTCCAAGGTCATGGACATTGTGCCCGACGTGGTGAACAAGTTCAAGAAGAGCGACGATTAATTGAAATAGGAGATTCCCGCCTGCGCGGGAATGACATGTTTGCAAAAAAGCCTCGGTGAAAACCGAGGCTTTTTGAATGGTTTTTGCATTCTGGCTATTAGCCGAGCACCTTCTTTTCGAAGTCGCCGAGGCAGTCAACGAGAGCCTGCACGCCTTCGACCGGCATAGCGTTGTAAATGGAAGCACGGAAACCACCCACAGAGCGGTGACCCTTGAGCTGCTGCAGACCGCGAGCCTTAGCGAATTCAAGGAATTCCTTAGCGAGATCGTCAGCCTTGTCAGCGGCAACCACGTCCTTGTTGAACACGAACGGAACGTTCATGATGGAGCGGTCTTCCTTAGCAGCGGTACCGACGAACACCTTGGAGTTGTCGAGGGCGCTGTAAAGGAGAGCGGCCTTGGAGCGGTTCACCTTTTCGATAGCGTCCACACCACCGAATTCCTTGAGCCACTTGAGGGTGCGGTTCATCACGTACACGGCGAATACCGGAGGAGTGTTGAACATGTTGGCAGCGTCAATGTGAGTCTGGAAGTTGAGCATGGTCGGGATGGTGCGGTTCACCTTGCCGAGGAGGCCCTTCTTGATGATGGTAACAGTCACGCCAGCGCAGCTGATGTTCTTCTGAGCGCCACCGTACACAACGCCGAAGTCAGACACGTTGATCTTACGAGCGAGGAAGTCGGAGCTCACGTCAGCCATGAGGAAGCCGGACTTCGGCTTCGGGAAGTTGTGCCATTCGGTACCGTAGATGGTGTTGTTGGCAGTCACGTGGAGGTACGTGGCGTTGTCGGAAAGCTTCAGGTTCTTGTCGATGCGGCTGTAAGTTTCGGACTTGGTGTCGCAAGCGGCGAGAGCGTTACCGAACTGCTTGGCTTCCTTGTAAGCCTTGTTTGCCCAAACGCCAGTCAGAGCGTAGTCTGCCGTAGCGTCCTGGTCAAGGAAGTTCATCGGGAGCATGCAGAACAGAAGGGAGCAACCACCACCGAGGAAAACGATGTCGTAGTCTTCAGGGATGCCCATCAATTCGCGGAGGTACTGTTCCGTCTGGGCGAACATGTTTTCAATCGGCTTTGAACGGTGACTCATGGAGAGAATGCTGATGCCGCTGTTTTCGAAGTCGATGCATGCAGCAGATGCTTCCTTGAGTGCCTGTTCGGGCAGGACAGACGGTCCTGCGCTAAAGTTATAGACTTTATTTGCCATGGTTGTGTTCCTTTTTGTTTTGCCCCGCATGGTTTACGGGGACTCTTAAATTACGCGCGTAAAAATAGCAAAATACGGCTTTTTCGGCTACTGTTTTTTGATGTGAGATAAAACTCTTATGATGAACTGCAATGGGAATGCGATGGAACGCAAAAAGAAAATGGCAGACTTTCGTCTGCCATAAAAAATGTTTCTGAACTCAGCAATCCGAATTCGGAATGGGGTTACACGCCAAGGGCTTCGATTGCCGCCTGGTACTTCTTGAGGCGGAACTTGGTCTTGAGTTCACGGCGTTCCTGACGCTTGATGTACTTGTCTTCCAAAAGCACGTTCAAAATGGCGCTCTTGGCCTTGGCCATCAGCGGGTCGTTCTTGAGGGTGCCCATGAACTTCACGAATTCCTTTTCGCGGGCTTCGTAGTTAGCTTCTTCGGCGGGGACGCCTTCGGCCATCAGCTTGCAGCTGTATTCGTCGATCCAGCCCTGGTTCTTGTGGTAAGTCATCTTCTGGATCTTTTCGACCATGTCGGCCGGAACGCCCATGGCGATCACTTCTTCAGGGGTTTTCTTGGTCGTATCGGTAATCAAGTCCTGCAAAATGGCGAGTGTCTGAACCTCTTCGGATTCACCCTTGTTTTTGAGGTAATCTGCGACATTCTGCAGAAAATCAATGTAGGGGCCGCCGGCCTTGTCCATCTGGTTCTTGTGGACGTCGGCTGCAATTTTGTAGGCTTCAGCGTAAGAAAGCATAATGATCCTTTTTAAAAACTTTGGGGTGCTACACCGGCACCATAGTCTCAATATATATAAACAAATCTTGTAAAAGTGTCACGTTTTTGTCAAATATCCAAAAAGTGAGCTTTTTTTGTTGTTTTTTGAGCTAGGTGCCGGAATAAAGCTCTTATTTGTTGTTCGCACGAATCAGGTTGAGGGCGGAACCTGCCTTGAACCATGCCCACTGCTGTTCGTTGTAGGTGTGGCTCAGGGCGATGTTGTCCACCGAGCCGTCCTTGTGGTGGGCGACGAGCGTGAACTCGGAACCCGGAGCGAACTTGGTGAGGCCCACGATGTCGAACACGTCCTGTTCCTGGATCTTGTCGTAGTCGGCAGCGTTCTTGAAGGTGAGGGCGAGCATGCCCTGCTTCTTGAGGTTCGTTTCGTGGATGCGGGCGAAGCTCTTCACGATCACGGCCTTCACGCCGAGGAAGCGCGGTTCCATGGCGGCGTGTTCGCGGCTAGAACCTTCACCATAGTTTTCGTCACCGATGACGATGGAGCCCGTGCCCTTGGCCTTGTAAATCTTGGCAAGTTCCGGAACTTCCTTGTATTCACCGCACTGGCAGAGAACCTTGTTGGTTTCGCCGTTGAAGGCGTTCACGGCGCCGATGAGCATGTTGTTCGAAATGTTTTCGAGGTGACCGCGGTAGTTGAGCCACGGACCGGCCATGGAGATGTGGTCGGTAGTGCACTTGCCCTTGGCCTTGATGAGGATCGGGGCGCCTGCGATGTCCTTGCCGTCCCAAGCCGCGAACGGGGCGAGGGCCTGGAGGCGCTTGCTTTCGGGGTTGATGGAAACGGTAATCTTGGAACCGTCTTCGGCGGGAGCCTGATAGCCGGCATCCTTGACTTCGAAGCCCTTCGGCGGGAGTTCGCACTGTTCCGGCGGGTCGAGCTTGACGGCCTTGCCTTCGTTGTTCACGAGGGTGTCGGTCATCGGGTTGAAGCGGATGTCGCCAGAGAGGGCGGCGATCACGGCCATGAGCGGGCTTGCCACAAAGGCGTGCGTGTTCGGGTTGCCGTCGGCGCGCTTGGCGAAGTTGCGGTTAAAGCTGTGGACGATGGTGTTGAGTTCCTTCTTGTCGGCACCGGCACGGTCCCAGCGGCCAATGCAAGGACCGCAGGCGTTCGTCATAATCGTTGCACCGAACTGCTTGAACAAGTCGATGAGGCCGTCGCGCTCGGCGGTGTAGCGCACCTGTTCGGAGCCCGGGTTGATGAGAAGCGGGCACTTCGGGCTGAGACCCTTCGCGAGGGCCTGCTTGATCATGTTTGCTGCCATGAACAAATCTTCGTAGCTGGAGTTCGTGCAGCTACCGATGAGGGCTGCACTTACGACCGGAGTAGATTCCGGCTTGGTTTCGGTGGCCTTGAGGCTTTCTGCCATGTCGGTCACGGCGTAGGCGCGGTCCGGGCTGAACGGGCCGTTGAAGTGCGGCACGAGCGTGCTCAGGTCGATTTCCACGACGCGGTCAAAATACTTTTCCGGATTTGCTTCGACTTCGGGATCGGCCTTGAGGTGTTCTGCAATCTTGTCGGCAGCGGCGGCCACGTCGGCACGGCCAGTCACCTTGAGGTAGCGGCTCATGGAATCGTCGTAGCTGAAGGTGGAGCAGGTAGCGCCCACTTCGGCACCCATGTTGGCAATCGTTGCCTTGCCGGTAGCGGAGAGGCTGCGTGCGCCTTCGCCGAAGTATTCGATAATGGCGTTGGTGCCACCCTTAACAGTGAGGATGCCAGCGAGCTTGAGGATGATGTCCTTGGCGGTAGCGAAGCCCTGGAGCTTGCCGGTGAGCTTCACGCCGATCATCTTCGGGTACTTGAGTTCCCACGGGAGGCCTACCATGGCGTCCACGGCGTCTGCACCGCCCACGCCAATCGCGAGCATGCCGAGGCCGCCTGCGTTCACGGTGTGGGAATCGGTACCGATCATCATTCCGCCCGGGAAGGCGTAGTTTTCGAGCACCACCTGGTGGATGATGCCTGCACCCGGGAGCCAGCAGTCAATGCCGTACTTGGCAGAGACGGACTGCAAGAAGTCGTACACTTCCTTACTTTCTTCCTTAGCGCGCGGGAGGTCCTTTTCAACACCTTCACGAGCGATAATCAAGTGGTCGCAGTGCACGGAGCTGGGTACTGCCACGCGGGACTTGCCGGCGGTGGTGAACTGGAGGAGTGCCATCTGGGCGGTTGCGTCCTGCATGGCAACGCGGTCGGGGTGGAATTCGGCAAAATCCTTGCCACGTTCGTAGGTCCTGTTCTCGGCGCCATCGATCAGATGGCTGTAGATAATCTTTTCGGCGAGGGTGAGCGGACGGCCCAGCTGCTTGCGTGCAGCTTCAACGCGGGCAGGAATGCGGGCGTAGACGCCCTGGATCATGTCGAAATTGAAAAGCATAGTCTCTTGGGGGTTTAGGTTGAATTATCGGGCGTAAAGATAGAAAAATTAGACAGGATTTAGTCTTTTACGCAACGCAGACTGCGACCTCGAACGAGCAGAGTCCCTTCATCGACTCCGTATCCGTCCTTGCCAGTGGTTGCAACGATGTGGTAAGCTAATGCACGATTGTTAGCGCATTCGCTACAATATTTGGCGGTAGATGTCCAAACGTATGCGCGCTTCCCGTTGGGGAAAAGTTCCGAACCGTAGGTGTTACTGACTGGGAGGAGTGCAAATCCCAATTCGTTTGTCGCAATGTCTTCGTTTCCGTCAGAGTCGTATTGCCATCCGCAAGTGGATCTCAGTTTTACGATTCCTTCCCTGCAATCTGGGAAACTTGTCTTGGTTTCGTCATCGCATTCCGCGCCAACGGCCTTGCCCAAAGTCATCCATTCAGAAATCGTGGGAACATGCCAACCGCTAGGACAAATTCCCTGCTGGGGATTTTCCCATTTTCCGAAAAGGGTGTCCTTAATTAAACCAGCTTCCATCATTTCGTCGGTATTGAAATTCATGACGCCCATGAAATTATAGAGCTGCCCGTACAGGGCGCAACTGTCTGCATCCGCATCGCACCAATGGTTGCCTGCCAGGTTGGGCGTTTTTTCTTCGTCGGCGTAAGCCAGGTTTTCCGCCATCCAGGTCTGTTCTCCGATTTTAACGGTGGCGTAGAACTGACCGTCGCGTTCGTCCTCCAGGCAGTGGTATTCAACGTCCGGGTTCAAGAATTTCCAACTGGGCTTCGACTTCCCTTCGCAGCCGATAACCGTGGGGGCTTTGTCGTAAAGGTGGCAGGAAATCTGCACCGCTGAAGACGAAATTGCAATTGAGGATGAAGACTTAGGCGGTTCCGAGGAAGAACTGCTTTTCTCGGTTCCTGCAGGGCAGGGCTTGATTATTTCGGGATACCAGGTTCCGTCTTTACAGGTGACAAGTATCTTGTCGTCTTCCGTCAGCAGGACGTAACCTTCTTTATCGCAGTTGTTGCCTTTATATGACTGATACTCTTCCCAGGAGGAAATGACTTCGTTGTAGCGGACTCTCGTGATGCATTCCTCCATCGTGGGAATGGTGCTGGAGCTGCTGAGGTCCGTTGAAGAGGAGCTTTTTTCATTGCCTGTCGCGGAACTTTTACCTTGTTCCGAGCCGGCTTTGTCAGATACAGAGCTCGAAGATTCCTTTAGGTTGGATTCTTTTGCACTGCTGGAAGATTCGGAAGGTTCTTGTGCAGGCGATGTGCTGGATTCGTCATCTCCACAGGCGATAAATGCGAAGAATGTAAAACAAATGAATAATTTTTTGATCATTTTTTCCTCCTTTCTTTTATAACAAAAGATAGAAATTTATCGGGTCACAATTCTGTGTCCTATATTATTCCATAGGTTATCGACGAGACCTCCGCCCAGGCGAAGTTTTTGCGGTAACGTTGGTGTACGGTCGGCTGCCTCCACCTTCACGTTTTCGCTATCGGTGTCGCGGCCCAAGCCAAGGAATAAACACATGGTCAGGTAGTAGGTGTTGCGGAAAAGCCAGAATAGTACGGCGAGAATGCCGATTGCTCGAAAAACGGAGAAACTTACATTTTTCGTACGATTAAAGATAATAAAAGCCCATTTTTACCCTTAACAAAGGGGGTAAATTTTCCTAAATTTGGCCGCGTTCCTAAGATTGGAGAACCCCCATGTCCAATATTCACGCCAAAGATTCCGTCAAGAATTTTCTTGCTGGCGTCAAGACAACTGTTACCCCTGAACTCCTCCGCACGGTACGCAGGGGCTACACCAAGAAAAACCTGGTGAGCGACCTGATGTCGGGCCTTATCGTGGGCATTTTGGCCCTGCCGCTTGCCATTGCTTTCGCAATCGCTTCGGGCGTGGGTCCGGAACAGGGCCTTTACACGGCAATCATCGCTGGCTTTACCATTTCGCTGTTGGGCGGTTCCCGATTCCAGATTGGCGGCCCGACGGGCGCCTTCATTGTGATTGTTTACGGCATCGTGAGCCAGTACGGTTACGATGGCCTTGCCTCGGCAACGCTTTTGGCCGGTATCTTGCTGATTATCTTTGGCTTGGCCAAGTTTGGCGCAATTATCAAGTTTATTCCGTATCCGGTTACCGTGGGCTTTACCGCCGGTATCGCTATTATTATTGCTCTTGGCCAGGTGCCGAACTTTTTTGGGCTCCGTTTCCTTTCCAAAGACCCGGCCGATGCCGTGGGTAAAATCAAGCTTTACGCCTCTTCGCTTGATACTGTTAATATTTATGCTGTGATTGTGGGGCTTGTGGCTTTGGCCGTTTGCATTCTGTGGCCGAAGATTACGACGAAAGTTCCGGGCTCCCTGATTGCCATTATCGTGGCGACTGTTATGGTGAAGGTCCTCGGTTGGGATGATCCGATTACGGGCCACGGCGTGGTGACCATTGGCATGAAAAACCACATTCCGAGCGGATTCCCGGTGCCGCACCTGCCGAACATTAGCCTCGAAATGATGCAGAAGGTGTTCCAGCCGGCTTTGACGATTGCCATTTTGGGTGCTATTGAATCCCTTTTGAGCGCTGTGGTGGCTGACGGTATGACCTCGACCAAGCACCGTTCGAATACCGAACTTTTCGGTCAGGGCGTTGCCAACGTGCTGTCTCCGATGTTTGGCGGTATTCCGGCTACGGGTGCCATTGCCCGTACGGCAACCAATATCCGTAATGGTGCCGTGAGCCCGATTTCTGGCTTGGTACACGCGGTTGTTTTGCTCCTCATTATGCTCGTGCTCGGTAAGTATGCCGAAATGATCCCGATGGCAGCGCTTGCCGCTGTGCTTTTCCAGGTGGCATTCAACATGTGCGGTTACCGCAGCTTTATCAAGATGTTCAAGGCTCCCAAGAGCGACATTGCGGTGATGCTCGTGGCCTTCTTCCTGACCGTGATTATCGACCTGACGGTCGCTATCGAAGTCGGCGTGCTGCTTGCTGCAGTGCTCTTCATCAAGCGCATGAGCGATGTTTCTGAAATGGAAACGGTGACCGAAGCTCTCAAGGAAGATGACGAAGAAGCCGCCCACAACGACCTCAGCCGTCAGGTGCCGAAGGGTGTGGTGGTTTACGAACTGGCCGGTTCTTTGTTCTTTGGTGCGGTGGACAAGTTCAAGGATACCATGGCTCGCATTTCGGACAAGCCGAAGATCCTTATCCTGCGCATGCGTAGCGTGTCTAGCATCGATGCCGCCGGTATCCAGATGATCGAAGACTTGCTCAACCGTTGCAACCGCGAAGGCACTCAGCTGTTGCTCTCGGGCGTGCATGCCCAGCCGGTGGTGGCCTTGACTCGCGCCGGTGTGCTCAAACAGCTCGGCGAAGAAAACGCCCTTGGTAATATCGATGCAGCCCTCAACCGTGCCCGCGAACTCCTGGGCCTCCCGATTGTGGATACCTCGCACGAAATGCCGCAGGCACCTACCGTTTCTTGGGAAAAGAGCCTCGACAAGCCGTGGATGCCGGAAGAATCCAACGCTGCAATTGCCGAAGAAACGCCGGAAGTTATCGCCGAAAAGATGATGGACGAACCGGTCGTAAAAATCGAAGAAAAAACAAAGTAATCTTTGTAAGGTTTTCTTAAGTTTGTGAGCAACAAGCGCCTCGTATTAACGAGGCGTTTTGACGCCTTAGGCGTCCGCGGCTTTGGCTCAGTAATAAAATTAAACAAGTTTAATTTTGCTGCGTTCGCCTTGCGCGCTTTTGCGAGAGTGAGGTGATATCACATTCTTGTATATGATATAGAGCCGAACGGTCTGAGTGTGACGGGAATCGCAGTGTGATTTCCGTCTCTTTAATTTTAGTTATGTTATATCTAAATTTGGGGCATGGTTAAGAGACATGCTATGACGAGTTCTGAAAGGACGCACATCTTTTGGCACTTCATCGTGAACTATCTGCTTGCCTTCTGGGCGGTTGGATTAATCCTGATCAATATCTGCTAGCATCAAACAATCCTAGATTATTTTTCTATCTTTGGCGCCATGTTTAAAATAGGCGTCATGGCTTCCGGCGGCGGAAGCAACTTTAAAGCAATCATTGACCGCATTGGCGAGGGCGACCTCGAAGCCCAATGCAAGTTCCTGATTACCAACAACGGTGGTTGCGGGGCTGTTTCTCATGCGGAATCTTATGGGATTCCCGTTTTCCATATTTCGGGCAAGACGCACCCCGATACGGCTGCCTATGAAGCCGCTCTTCTAGAAGTCATTGATCGCTACGACATTGATTTGCTGATTCTGGCGGGCTATATGAAAGCCTTGCCGGTAAGCCTCATTAAAAGGCTCCCGGACCGCATTCTGAACATTCACCCCTCGCTTTTGCCCAAGTACGGTGGCAAGGGCTTTTTCGGAATTCATGTGCACGAGGCGGTGATTGCCGCGCACGATACGGAATCGGGCCCAACGGTTCACCTGGTTAGCGAAGAAATCGACCAGGGTCGAATCTTGGCGCAGACCCGCGTGCCTGTTGAAGCTGCTGACACGCCGGAAACGCTCGCTGCTCGCGTGCTGGTGCAGGAACACGCCCTCTACTGGAAGACGATTAAGGATTACGCCGCTCAATTAGGCTTGTAACCCATGAAATTCAAGGTTCCGGCATTTCTCGAAGGCATTGAAGCCCCTGTCGATGGCGAAATCGCCATGCGCAAGTTCGCCGCGCAAGCGGGGGTGAACGCGATCGTGGTCGGTATCGACGAAGTCGGTCGTGGCCCGCTAGCAGGCCCGGTGGTGGCGTGTGCAGCCGTCCTGAAGGCGCCCGATGCGCTCCTGACGCTCAACGATTCCAAAAAACTCACTCGCCCCAAGCGCGAAGCCATGTACCAGGATGTGCAAGATGCCTGTGCCTGCTTTGCCGTGGCAAGCGCCTCGGTCGAAGAAATTGACCGCATGAACATTCTGGAAGCGGACTTTCTGGCCATGCGCCGCGCCCTGCAGGCCCTGGGCATGCCCGGCTTGCATGAATCCGCCCCTCAAATCCCGGTATTCCAGAAAGGCTCGTTTGCTGATGTTCTCGGCTCGCCGCTCAAGGCCCTGGGCTCGTTGCTCATCGCCGTCGATGGCAACCTCAAAATTCACGGAATTCCCGAAGAAATGCAGATTCCGGTAGTCAAGGGCGATGGCCGCATTGCAAGCATCTCGGCGGCCTCGATTTTGGCAAAAGTCTTCCGTGACCGCTACATGGACGACCTCGAAAAGAAATTTCCCGGCTACGGCTTCGATAAGCATGCCGGTTACGGAACCAAGGCTCACCTTGACGCCATCCGCCGCCAGGGCATGACCCCTGAACATCGTAAAAGCTTTCACCCCAAGAGTTTACAGACAGAGCTGGATCTGTAGGCCGATTTTTGTAAACTTTTGTTTCTTACGATATTGTTGCAAATTTTACCTAAGACCGCGGAATTTTTTCCGTGGTCTTTTGCTATATTGTTGTCAAACAACAAGATACGAGTCTTTTTCCGGCTAACGGGAGGTGATTTTGAACAATTCAGTACCTTTACTCCAAATGCTTACCCAGTCCGATATCGCGACCATCGTGATTTTGGGCATCTTGGCGGTCATGTCGCTTGGTTCGTGGGGCATTATCATTGTAAAGTACATCGTGAATCGCAAGAACCAGCGTGCCAACGTCGTGTTCTTCCGCGAGTTCATTAACGTGCGCCAGTTCGTGGAATTGCAGGGCCTCTGCGAAACCGCCGACGACAGTGCGCTCCGCAGTTTGACCTCCGAAGTGCTCAAGGAAGCCTCCAAGTTCAGTAACTTTGTGAGCTACGACTCCATTCAGCACCGCGCCTCTCTCCTGGAAGACACGATCCAGCGCTCGATCGAAGGCCTGCGCCTTACTGAAGACCGCTACCTCGGCTTCTTGGCCACGTGCTCGAACCTCGCCCCGTTCTTCGGACTTTTGGGTACGGTGTGGGGAATCATGGTCGCCTTCTTCCAGATCGGTCAGCATGGCTCGGCTGACCTTACCGTGGTCGCTCCGGGTATTGCTATGGCTTTGATTACGACAGTTGCAGGCCTTGTGGTCGCAATCCCTGCCTCTGCCGGTTATAACTACTTTACCTCCCGCAACGGACAGAACGAAATTTCGTACTTCAATTTCGGCTCCCAGGTGCTCAGTCTCTTTAAGCGCGGTGACTTGCTCGCCCTTGAAGAAGTGGCTGGCTAGGAGGCTTTGTGAAGCGCAGTCGCGGTAAAGAACTTAAGCAGGAAATGAACCTCACGAACATGATCGATATCGTGTTCGCGATTCTGATTGTGTTCATTATTTCTGCGCCTCTCATGAGCCAGGGTGTCAAGGTGGATCTGCCCAAGGCAGAAGCCCCGACCATGGAACAGGAGAAACTCCTGAAAGTTTCTATCACTAAGAACGAGGAACTCTACATTGCCGACATGATGGTCGACTTTGCAAGTTTCAACAATGTGTTCAAGTCGCTCTGGAACGGCGAGATGGCGGTGGTCATCAATGCCGACGAGTCGGTGAATTATGGCCTTGTGATGAAAGTGGTGACCCAGGTGCAAAAACTCGGGGTGACCAAGCTCGGATTCCTGACGATGAATCCCAAGGAAAAACCGGGGAAGTAGGTGAGCGGAGAAAGAAACATCCAATATTTCTCGTCGCAAGACGATGGAATGACGACGAAGATCATCGTGTGTGCGGTGGTGTTCCACTTGCTCGTTGCTGGTATTTGTGTCGCGTTCCATTTCGTGAACTTTAAGCATGAACCGGAACCGATTCCGGTATTCGAAATGGTGCAGGTGAACCAGCCGGCGGTGCAGCCGCGTCCGAAACCGCCGCGCCCGAAGCCGGTTGAACCGAAACCCGAAGAACCCAAGCCTATTGAACCTAAACCCAAGCCGGAACCGAAGCCGAAGGTCGATCAGCAGTTGCCGCCCGAACCTAAGGTCGAAGAAAAACCGCCCGAACCGGAACCGGTGGAAGAACCGAAGCCGGAACCGGAGCCCGAGCCGGAACCGCAGGATGATTTTGAAGTAGACGATTTGGATTTGCCGACGGCTGTCGAAGCCCCGAGCTTGAACCCGGTCGGGTCTGTGGATATGGACCCGCTGATGCAAGTTTATCTGGAACGTTTAAAACAAATTATCATGAGCAATTTTAATCCGCCCTCGAACTTGAACGTGCGTCGCGACGTGAAGACCACGGTGCAGTTTACGGTGGACCGTTTTGGCGGCATTACGGCAATTACCCTCAAACGCAGTTCCGGTAACAAGACCTGGGATCACTTGTCGGTGCGAGCAGTGCAAATTTCGAAGGTCCCGGAGCTTCCGCCTAATTTTAGAGCCCCTTCGTTGGTGCTTCACTTTAATTTTACACCAAATTAAGGCGGTTGTGGTCTGGGGTAGCGAAAAATTGTATTATATTGAATAAACGAGTGGATTAGAATGGAAAAAATGAGATTTCTTGTAAGCGTTGCGGCCTTTGCACTGGCCATGCTGCCGGTGACATCGCATGCGACCATCGATACGATTGCCGTTGACGTGGGTATTTCAGTCTTTAAGACGATGCCCATTGGCGTTGTTCCCTTTGCAGAAAAGAAGTCCATTGACTGGATCGAAGAAAAGCCGCATTTGATTGTGACTCGCGATGCAAACCTTTCTGGTCGATTCGACGTGATTTCCTCGGACAAGTTTGACTTGCCGAAATTCAGCAAGGCTCATGCTAAGCATTACATTACAGGTAAGGTAACGCCGGTTGGCAAGATGCTGAAGGTGGAATGCTTCTTGTATGCTTCGCAGACCAAGGATGTGATGCTCGGTGAATCCTACACGGTGGAACAGAAGGATATGCGCCGTGCCTTGCACCAGTTCTTTGACCAGGTGATTTACCGCCTGTGGGGCGAACGCGGTGTGGCATCGACCAAGCTTGCCTATGTGTCCAAGATGGATGGCATTAAGCAGGTGGTGGTGTCTGACTACGACGGATTCCATCGCAGTCAGATTACCCGTGACACGACCATTAGCATGATGCCCGTGTGGATGCGTGGCAATGCAGGCCTTTACTATGTGAATTTCAAGACGCACCGTCCGAAGCTCTATTCCAAGACTTTTGGTGGTGTTGAACGCGCCGTGTTCCCGCAGTTGGACCAGACTTATAGCCCGGCGGTGAACCCGAAGACGGGCGAACTCCTGTTCTCTAGCACGGTGGACGGCAAGACGGATTTGTACATCGGTAACCCCGAAACGGGCAAGGCCAAGAAGTTTGCTTACCTGAAGTCGAACCAGACGAGCCCGGCTTGGAGCCCGTATGCTTCTGAAGTGCTCTTTACGAGTGACCGTGGCGGTGGCCCGCAGATTTTTGCCATGGGCAAGGATGGTTCCGATTTGCGCCGCGTGACCTTTATGGGCCGCTACAACGAACGCGCCGCCTGGTCGCCCGAAGGTGACCGTATCGCCTATACTTCTATGGATGCTGGCCACATGAATATTTATACCTGTGCTCTCGACGGTTCTGATATTGTGCAGCTCACGAGCAACGCCGGTAACAACGAACACCCGACTTGGTCGCCCGATGGCAAGTTGATTGCTTTCTCGAGCAACCGTAGCGGTTCGTACCAGATTTACATTATGAGAAAAGACGGCTCCAATGTTACGCGAATCACCAATTCCGGTGAAAACACTTCGCCCACTTGGTCGTTCTTCTATGACGATTTTAAACAACCAAAAAAGGAAGGTAAAAAATGAAGAACTTCGTTAAACTCGCTGTAGTGGCATCTGCCGCAGCCCTCTGCCTTGTCGCTTGCGCCAAGAAGCAGCAGCCCCAGACCGAACCGGAAGCTGCTCCGGCTCCTGCTGCTGTCGCTCCGGCTGCAGAACCCAATGCAGATTCCCTGGCTGCCGAACAGGCTCGCCTCGAAGCTGAACGCCTGGCTGCCGAACGCGCCCGCCTCGAAGCCGAACGCGCTCGTCTCGAAGCCTTGATCAACCAGATCATGAGCGAAGACGTGTACTTTGACTTTGACCGTTCTGAACTCACCGAAAAGGCTAAGGAACTCCTGGCTCAGGTGGGCGAACTCCTGATCAAGGAAGAACGCTTCACGATTACGATCGAAGGCCACACCGATGCTCGCGGTACTGAAGACTACAACTTCACACTCGGTGCAAAGCGTGCCATGAAGGTGAAGGAATTCCTCGTTGCTTACGGCATTGACGCCAAGCGCATGGAATCGGTCAGCTACGGTAAGGAAGCTCCGAAGGTTGAAGGTGCAACCGAAGAAGCCTACTCCCAGAACCGTCGCGCCAACTTCCGCGTGAACATCAAGGAATAAGATTCTTTAAATTTCGTCCTCGTCTTGCCTGTTACTGCAGGCGAGGAATTTTGCGGGTAATTAAAAAGAACTTGTTATATGAAAAACAAAAAATTGAACATCGTATTTCCCTTGCTTATGGTCGCAGCCCTGACGGGTTGTAGCCAGATGACGGTTCTCCGTACACAGGAAATGAAGGCTGTCGGCGCTGAAGTTCAGGCCAACCTCGATTCTGTGGCGGTAAGGCTTCAGGCTCAAAACGATTCTCTGCGTGCAGAGCTGGATGCGGCTGAGCTTGCGCAAAAGCGCATGCAGGCTGAAATCACCATGCTTTCGCGTCGCGTGGCCGATGAGTCTGAACGTAACGATTCTAGGCAAGAAGAAATCATCTACCGCTTGGATATGTTGCTCGGCAAGTCCGACAAGATCTTGGCGAAGAAGGTGGTCGTGAGCGGTGCGCCTGCAGCACCCGTCTCCATGGATAGTCTGGAACGCGAAGCCGAAAAGTTGGTGGAAGCCGAAGCGATGTTCAATACGGCCCGCTCCGATTACCATCGCGGTGAATTCAAGCTGGCTTACAGTGGTTTCAAACAGGTTTATGAACAAATGAAAGAAGGCGAACTCGCTGAGAATTCGCTTTACTGGATGGCACTCTGCCTGATTGATGTGGCCCAGATTGACAAGGCGAAAAAGGTCTTTGCTCGCATGTCGGAAGCCTTCCCCGACGGTCAGAAGACCTGCCCCGCATTGTTCAAGCTTTCGGGCCTTTATGGCGAAGAATGCGACATCAACATGCAGAAGCAGTACCTGCAGAAGATTCTTTCTACCAAGTCTTGCGAAAAGTCTGCCGAATTTGAACAGGCTGCCGAAATGTTGCAGGAAATCTTGGAAAAAGAAGACAAAAAATCTGCCGGTGAACCTGTCGAAAGATGTGTGCCTGTGGTTCGCGAACCGGTCAAACCGACCTCCCGCAAGTCGACGACCGATAACGCTTCTGAACCGACAGCTAGCGCAACGACTGAATTTACGGAAGCCGCGCTGTAATAGTTCAAATAATCTTTCAAAAAAAACTCCGACGATAGCTTCGCCGGAGTTTTTTATAACTGTCTACAGCCTACTGTCTACTGCCTACTACTCTACGGTTCGTCGGCGTCGATGATGACGCGCTTGACTTCGGCGCCGAGCTTAGCCATCTTGGCTTCGAAATCTTCGTAACCGCGGTCGAGGTGGTAAATGCGGCTAATCTTGGTTTCGCCTTCGGCGATTAACGCGGCGAGCACAAGTGCTGCGGAGGCGCGGAGGTCGGAGCCCATCACGTCGGCGCCTTCCAGCGGGAGGCCGCCCTTGATGGTTGCGGTATTGCCGCTGAGCGTAATGTTTGCACCCAGGCGTTCCATTTCGGCCACATGCTTAAAGCGGTCATTGTAGACGGTATCTTGAATCACGCTGTTGCCCGGAACCGAGAGGAGCGTTGCCATGAGCGGCGCCTGCATGTCGGTGGGGTAGCCCGGGAACGGAAGCGTCTGAATTGTAATCGGCTTGAGTTCCACATTGCGGGCATCGACTTCGGCCCAGTCGGGACCGACAGACACCTTGCAATTCATGTCACGGAAGGCATCGAGCGTCGAGGCGATGTGTTCGGGAATAATCTTGGTGACCTTGACGCGGCCACGCGTAATGGCGGCACCACAAAGGTAGGTGCCTGCTTCGATACGGTCGGGAATGGTGACGCCATTACCCGGGCGTAGAGCTTCTACGCCCTGCACCGTAAGGGTGCGCGTGCCGCGACCTTGAATCTTGGCGCCCATGCCGATGAGGTAATCGACGAGGTTATCGATTTCAGGTTCGAGGGCAGCATTCTGCAACACGCTGGTGCCCTTGGCAAGCGTTGCGGCCATCAGCACGTTCACCGTGGCGCCCACGCTAGAAATCGGGAAATGGAATGTACCGCCGGGGAGGCGTCCGTCGCAAGTGGCTTCTACGTAGCCGTGAGTCACGGTAATCTTGGCGCCCAAGGCTTCGAGGCCTTTCAGGTGCAAGTCCACAGGGCGCGGGCCCCAAGCGCAACCGCCCGGGAGAGACACGCGGCAGCGGCCAAAGCGTGCTACCAGAGGACCGAGCACATAGAAGCTTGCGCGCATGGTTTTCACGAGTTCGTAGGGGGCTTCCAGATGGTCGGCACCACGGGTGTCGATTCTTAAGGTGTGGGCTTCGCCACCGATGTGGCAACCAATCACGCGCAGCACATCGGACATGGTCTTCATGTCTTTGAGGTGCGGGACGTTCGTGATTTCGGAGACGCCGTCGGCCAAGAGGGCTGCTGCCATTACGGCAAGGACTGCGTTCTTGGCGCCGGAAATTTCAACTTCGCCGTCGAGCGGATTTTTAACCTGAGGTACAATAAACTGGTACATAGTAAAATTAGACTTAAATTTTTTGCATTTATAAGATAGTAAAAGTACCGGGTTTTAGGGGCGTGCCCCTAGGAGAGAGGGTAGAGAAAAACCCGGCTGTGTGCAGCCGGGGTTTGAACGAGGGAGAAACCTCTCCCTTCTTACTTCTTCTTCGCCGCGATTTTGTCGTGCACCACGCGGGTGCGGGCGATGTGGTCGTGGAGGGCGCGGCGCTTGGGGTCGATAAAGACAATCAGGTAGCCAAGGCCGTAGAACATGAGCGTGCATTGCGTAATCAGGCTTGCAATAAAGCGGAGTGCGGCGCTCACCCAGCTCATGGGCTCACCGTGGGCGACTTCGACATGGATCTTCACGAGCATTTTGCCGGGAGTCGCCGACTTGATGGCTGTAAATGCGATAAAGTAAATGGCTTGCACGATGCCCCAGATAATCAGGAACAGGTGCGTGCCGGGAACGTCAATCACATTGTTCAAAGCCTCTTCGGAGGTGGGATTGCTAATGTAGGCGTTCATGGCATCGCCAAGGACGTTCAAGTCTATTGCCTGAACGGCGCTCATGATCATCAAAATCAAAACGCCCGTTGCAGACAAAATAACGTTGTCGACAACGTAGGCGATAGCACGGACAAAGAATCCGGCGTAATGCTTGCCTTTATTGTGCTCGGCAATAATGGCTTCCAGGGCCTGCTTGATCTGTTCTTCTTCGGAGAGCGGAACTTCCTTGGATTCTTCGGTGTCTTTCCAGGCGACCCAGGCTTCCATGCCCGAATGCCACACTAAAGTTTCGTCTTTGATGACGCCATCTTTTACAAAGTCCCTGATTTCGTCGATATTAAAGGGACCCTTGCGTCGTTCACCGTCTGTTACGGTTTCATCTATGTAGTACCAAATCATGATGAGCCATAATTTAGAAAAAAAGCTACATTTTGGAGGTATGATGAATTTCAAGATTGGCCAACGCTATGTAAGTCAATCGGAACCTACTCTCGGGCTTGGTATAGTCACCGAGGTGCAAGACCGTATTGTTAAGATTTCTTTCCCCGCTGTAAGTGATGTCCGTTGCTACCGTTCCATGGGTGCCCCTGTGGACCGCTTTGAACTTTCGGTGGGTGATACCGCCAAGAGCGAAAAGGGTATGTCTTTTACCGTGGAATCGGTGAAAGAGGTGGACGGCTTGTTAGTGTATACGGGCCGTGCCGGCAGACAGATGAAGGAATCTGAACTGAGCGGCAAGATTTCGATTGCGCGCCCTGCGGACCTGTTCAAGGCCCTCATGGAAAACCGCGTGTCGAATAGCGTGCAGTTCGGTCGCCGTGAATCTGCCATGGAACTTTCTTGTAAGTGGATTTCTTCGCCGGTGCGTGGCATGATTGGCCCGCGTACCTCGATGATTCCGCACCAGTATTATTTGTGCCAGCGCGCCTGCGACAGTTCTACGCTCCCGCGCTTGATGCTCTCTGACGAAGTGGGCCTCGGCAAGACGATTGAAGCGGGCATGATTTGGCATGCGCTCAAGGCCCGCGGCCGCTTGACCCGTACTTTGATTATTGTGCCCGAAACGCTGAAGCACCAGTGGCTTGTGGAAATGAAACGCCGCTTTAACCACTTGTTCACGCTGGTGGACGAAGGCTACATCAAGGGCTTGTTCGTGAACGACGACGATGACCGCCCGAATCCGTTCACGATTGCAAACGATATTATTTGTTCCATCGATTTCTTGATCAAGCAGCCCGCTCTGATCGAAGACTTGCTCAAGACGACTTGGGACATGGTGATTATCGACGAAGCGCATCACCTGGTTTGCGAAGACGGATTCACGAGCCACGAATATTTGTTGGCTAACGCCGTGATTCAGCGCTCGAAGGGTGTGCTCCTTTTGACGGGTACACCGCTGCAGTTCCATCCGGAATCGCAGTTCAACCGCCTTAAGATGCTCGACCCCGTGCGCTTTGCGGACTACAACAGCTTTATCAAGGACCAGGACGCTTACCGCAAGTTGGTGAATGAACTTTCGAAGTTGCCGACGGACCCTGGCCAGACCATGAGCTGGGACGACTTGAACGAATGTGTGCCGAAGAAGTCGATTATCCGCCCGTGGCTTGAACAAGAAAGCGCAAAGAGCATGCCTGCCGACGAATGGATCCGCCGCATTGTGGATGCTGTAGGTACAGGTTCGGTGGTGTTCCGCAATACCCGTAAGGGCGTGGGCGGATTCCCGAAACGCGTGCTCGATGAAATCCCGCTGGAACCGAACAAGAATTACCGCGACATGGTGAACGTGGCTGCCGAAAACGATTTGGACATGTCCACCGACATTCAGGAAAACGGCCTGCTTTGCACGAGCTATTCCGATGCCTGGGCGCTCGACGAACGCTACGTGTGGCTTAAGGGATTCTTGAAGGAACATGCCAACGATAAGGTGCTCCTGATTTGTGAATCCATCCAGGTGGTTCAGGCTCTTGAAACGCTTTTGAACGAATACATGGGCGAGGGCGCGTTCTCGATGTTCCATGAGAACATGACGATTATGGCCCGCGACAAGGCTGCTGCAAACTTCAGCAGAGAAAACGGCGCGAACCTGTTGATTGCTTCTGAAATCGGTTCCGAAGGCCGCAACTTCCAGTTTGCACATCATTTGATTTTGTTCGACTTACCGCTCGATGCCGCCTTGGTGGAACAGCGTATTGGCCGCTTGGACCGTATCGGTCAGACCGAAAACATCATTATTCACGTGCCGTATGTGAAGGGCTCCGGTCAGGAAGTCATGTTCCGCTGGTACCACAACGGCTTGAACGCTTTCGGCACTCCGATGATGAGCGGTGGCGAACTCTTCCTCAAGTACACCGACGAACTGATTGCCGCTTTGGCCGAACCGCAGGCATTGCTCCAGAACTTTGTGGATACGGTGATTCCGCAGGTCAAGAAAGACTGCGACACCATGCGCAAGAATATTGAAAAGGGCCGCGACCGCTTGCTGGAATTCAACTCCCGCAATCCGGCGAAGGCTAAAGAAATCACCGATGCCATCTTGAAGATTGACGCTGACAAGGATTTGGAAACGCTGGTGTTCTCGTCGCTGATGGACCGCGGTCTTGAAATCGAAAAGAGCAAGATTAAGGGCTGCTACATCATTAGCATGGGTACGCAGGTGGAATCGGGCTCGATTCCTGGTATGCCGGAAAGCGTTGGCATGGCGGGCGCCGGTGGCGGTGGCCGCGTGACGCAGGCTGTCGGAAATTTTGAAGAAAGCTCGGGCGGTGGCGACGAAGATGCTCGCTTCTGCGATACGTCTAGCTTGACTGTGACCTTTGACCGCAACGTGGCCATGGTGCATGACGAAGTGGACTTTGTGAGCTTGGAACACCCGCTTTCGCAGGGCGTGATTGACTTTGAAACCTCGCTGGACAACGGTGCTGTGGCATGCAACATCTGGCAGAATTCCGGAATGCGCGGTCTTGTGATGCAGTACAACTTTGCGGTGGACTTCTCGGTGGCCGAAGAATGGGGCGTGTCGGACCTTGCGGGCCCGCGCTACATTAGCGTGCTCGTGAACCCGACGGGCGAAGACTTGACCGAAAAGGTGCCGGAACTGAAGAACGCAAACTTCAAGGATGTGCCTGTTCCGCAGGGCAATGCCGCTGTGAACATGACGCTCAAGTATTTCGGTAAAGAAGGCCTCGCCATCGCTCGCCGCATTGTGTCTGCCAAGGCAAAGGAAATTGCCGAAGTGGCCGCTGCCGCTGTCGAAGCCCGCGCCGAGCAGGAATACCAGCGTATGAACCATTTGCTCAGCATGCGTGGCAAGGCGGGCAACAATACCCAGCTGCAACAGCTCCGCAAGAATGCCCAGGAATGGAAAAAAGTAATTTCGAACCCGCAACTCCGCCTCGATGCAATCAGGCTTTTGGTGTGTAGGTAATCTATGAGTGAATTAAGAAAGAATATTCTCGATGAATCCCGTCGCATTGTCGTAAAGATCGGTTCGCGCATTTTGGTCGACTCCGAAAAGGGCGGCGTTCGCACCCGCTACATCCAGAAGCTAGCCGATTCCGTGGCACGCCTGATGGAATCCGGCAAGGAAGTTGTGATTGTGACTAGCGGTGCCGTGGGCACCGGCATGAGCCAGCTCGGTTACAAGGAAAAGCCGACGGTTCTCGCTGAAAAGCAGGCCTGTGCTGCCGTGGGGCAGATTGACTTGATGTATGCCTACCGCGAAATGTTCCGCTGGATGCAGCTTTCCGTGGGTCAGATTCTTTTGTCTGCCGAAGACTTCCGCGACCGCAACCGCTACAAGAATTTGCAGAACACCATTAAGGCGATGCTTGCCCGTAAGATTGTTCCGATTATCAACGAAAATGACTCGCTTGCCGTTGCCGAAATCAAGGTGGGCGATAACGACAAGCTTTCGAGCGACGTGGCACTCTTCCTTGATGCCGACTTGCTTTTGATTTTCACGGACGAAGACGGACTCTTTGATGACAATCCGAAGAAGAATCCGAACGCCCGTTTGCTCCGCTTTGTACCGGAAATTACGCCTGCTGTTTTGGCCCTTGCGGGTAAGCCCGGTGAAACGGGTTCTGCCGTGAGTACCGGCGGTATGCGCAGCAAACTCGAAGCCATCCGTAACGTGACAAAGAGCGGTTGCAACGCCTTCCTCGCCAGTGGCATGAAGGTGTTGCCGCACCAGGTGATTTTTGAAAATGCTGAAGGCACGCTCTTTGTGGGTTCCAAGAAGAAGCTCAACAGCCGTCAGCGCTGGCTCAGCTTCGTGACGACTCCGCGCGGTGCCGTGGTGGTGGACGAAGGCGGCGTGAAGGCTTTGCGCGAAAAACATTCTAGCTTGCTCCCCGTGGGCGTGTGCGCCGTTAAGAAACACTTTGACAAGGGCGACTTGATTGAAGTCTTGAGCCAGGACGGCGAAGCCGTGGCACGCGGTGTCGCAAAGTTCGACAGCGAAACGCTGAAGCTTGTGCTCCACAAGAAGACAGCCCAGGTTCATGAGCTCTTGGGCAAGGATGTCGCCGACGAACTGATTCACAAGAACGACCTGGTGGTGTTCTAGTCTAAAATTTGTATCTTGGTAAGCGTATGGAAGAAAATCAGAATTTGGACGATTTGGCCGAAGAATCGGCGGAACTCCCGAAAGTCGAGAGCCAAGAGGATTTGGCCCGCATTATCCAGGCGCTCGTGTTTGCGTCTCCTGACATTGTGACGCTCAAGAAGCTGCGTGAAATTCTGGGTGATTTTCTGGATGCGCGCTTGGTGTCCGATGCTTTGATTGCGGCGAACGATTCGCTGAACAAGATTAATTCCCCGTTTGAAATTGTGGAACAGGCGGGCGGTTACCGCTTTAGGACCCGCGCCAAGTACTACCCGTGGGTGCGCAAGCTGTTCCCCGAAGCAAATGCTCGCAGGCTTAGCCAGGCGGCGCTTGAAACCTTGGCGGTCATTGCTTACCAGCAGCCGATTACCAAGGCGGCGATTGAGCAGGTGCGTGGCGTGTCGTCGGTGGATGGCCCGATCCGTAACTTGCTCGACAAGGGCTTTATTGCATTGGGTAGCCGCGCCGATACGGTTGGAAACCCCTATACCTACGTGACGACGCAGGAATTCATGAAGTATTTCGGCATCAACCGCATTCCCGAAGACTTGCCGCGACTCCGCGAATTCAGTGAACTTCTGGAAGCGGGCGCCTTGGTGCCGCAGTACGCTAAACCCGAATCGGTGAGTCCCGAAGAACCGGTGCAGCCCGAAGAAAATCCGGACCAGGTTGAATTGTCGATGGGAGATGCCTAATGGCTGTGACCCCGTTAATGCAGCAGTATTACGAGATCAAGAAACAGAATCCCGGCTGCATCTTGTTTTTTAGAATGGGCGACTTCTTCGAACTTTTCGAAGATGATGCCGTAATTGCCTCGAAGATTTTAGGACTCACGCTCACGAGCCGCAATAACGGCGCCTCGGGAGCAACGCCCCTGTGCGGGTTCCCGCACCATGCCGCAGACCGCTACGTGCCCAAAATGGTGGCGGCGGGCTACCGCATTGCCATTTGCGAACAGGTGGAAGACCCGAAACTTGCAAAGGGTATCGTCAAGCGCGATATTGTGGAAATCATCAGTGCCGGCACCGCGATGGACGAATCGAACCTGAATGCGAAAGAGGCGAATTACCTTTGTGCGTTCATTCCCGAAAAGGACTCGGTCTCGTTTGCGATTGCCGACGTGACGACCGGCTATCTGGCCGCGTGCAAGAGTTCGGTGCAGGCGTTCGAATGTGAATTCTGCCGCCGTATGCCCAAGGAAGTCGTGGTGCCCGAAGGAACCGTGATTCCTAGCGGTGTGATGGACTTGATTCGTTCCGAAAACATTCTGGTGACAGAACTTCCGGCATTCCTGTTCGGCGAAGATTCCGCGAAGGATGTGCTGTTTACGCATTTTAAGGTCGAGGCTTTGGACGGTCTCGGCCTTGATGGGCGAGTGGTCGAAACCCAGGTGACGGGAGCGCTTCTCCAGTACCTGATGGACCAGAAGAAGTCCGAACTTTCGCATTTTACGACGCTCGAGATTCTGAATCTCGACGACTACATGACGCTTGACCCGAGTACGCTGCGTAACTTGGAACTGGTGCGTCCGCTGAATGCAGACGATATCAGCAGTACGCTTTGCTACGTACTCGACTTTACGGTGACCGCGATGGGCGGGCGCAATCTGAAGGAGTGGGTGAGCCATCCGCTGATTTCGGTGGACCGCATCAAGGAACGTGAAGAAGCCGTCGAAGAACTCGTCAACAACCCGGTCGCTCTCGATGAACTGAAGGAATCGCTGACTTCGATTCTCGATATGGAACGCCTGATGGGCCGTGTAGGCTCTGGCCGCGCGAATGCCCGCGATTTGGCGGGCATGGGCCGTTCGCTTTCGCAGGCTTCCAAGGTGGCCGATGTACTTGAAGGTTTGAATTCGCCGATTTTTGAACCGATGCGAGCGGCCCTCATTGCCGCCCGTGGCCGTGGCGAAGAGCTCCTTTCGCAATTTAACGATGACTTGCCGCTGACCGTCCGCGAGGGCGGCATGATTCGCGCGGGCGCAAACGCGGAACTCGATGCCATGAACGAAGACATCAAGGAACGCCGCGAATGGATTGCCTCGCTCGAAGTCCGTGAACGTGAACGCCTCGGAATCCCGAGCCTTAAGGTTGGCTACAACCGCGTTTTCGGTTACTACATCGAAATTACCAAGGCGCAGATGGCGAAGGCGACCGCCCCGATTCCCGACGAATACATTCGCAAGCAGACGACGGTGAATGGCGAACGCTACATTACGCCCGAGATGAAGGAATGCGAATCCATCATCAGCAATGCCGAAGTCAACATTCACGCGCTGGAATACAAGATTTTCTGCGAACTTCGCGAACGCGTGAACAGCTGGCGTGCCGAACTGCAGGAAATCGCAAATGCGATTGCGCACGTGGATACGCTTTATAGCTTTGCCCGCGCCGCCCGCAAATACAATTACGTTTGTCCCGAAGTCTTCGAAGGCTCGGGTATCGAAATCAAGGGTGGTTTCCATCCGGTGATTGTCGCGGTCAATTCGGACCTTGACTTTATCCCGAACGATGTGAATCTTTCGCCCGAAGCGACCCGCTTGATGCTCATTACGGGCCCGAACATGGCCGGTAAATCGACTTACCTGCGCCAGACGGGGCTTATTGTGCTCATGGCGCAAATCGGCTGCTTTGTGCCGGCGGAAAGTGCCCGCATCGGCGTGGTGGATCGCATCTTTACGCGCGTGGGTGCAAGCGACCGCTTGAGCCGTGGTCTTTCGACGTTCATGGTCGAAATGATTGAAACGGCGAACATCTTGCGCAATGCGACCTCGCACAGCTTGGTGCTTCTCGACGAAATCGGTCGCGGAACCAGTACCTTTGACGGCCTTTCGATTGCGTGGGCGATTGTGGAAACGCTGCACGATGAGCCTGCCCGCGCCGCCATCACGCTGTTTGCAACGCACTACCACGAACTTACTGGCCTTGTGGAAAGCCTTGAACACGCCGGAAACTTCCAGGTGGGTGTTCAGGAAAAGGGCGACAAGCTCATCTTCTTGCACAAGATTCTTGAAGGTGCTTGCGATTCTAGCTACGGTATTCACGTGGCCGAAATGGCGGGCCTCCCGAACAATGTGCTGCGCCGTGCACGCAAGATTCTTTTGCGCCTCGAAAAGCAGAAGATTGACCCGAGCGATGGCGCCACCCACAAGAAGCTCATGGAAAAGCCGCAGGTCGACCTGTTCGCGCCTCCCGACGAATCCACGCAGCTCCTTAAGGAAGAAATCCGCCGCCTGAAACCCGAGGAAATGACTCCGATCCAGGCGCTCCAATGCCTGATGGACTTGAAGGAACATTACGGGAAATGATCGATTTTGCCGCCTTACAAGAGTTTGTCTATAGCAACCGAATCGTGGATTCGACGATTCATGGGCTTTCTCATTGGCGGCAGGTGGAATTCAACGGCTTGCTTCTAGCACCCATTACAGGAGCCGACGTGACAGTTGTGCGACTGTTCGCTCTCTTTCACGATTGCAAACGCGAAGATGACGGCTACGATGGCGAACATGGCGAACGCGGAGCCGCCTTTGCCAAGGAATGCTTCGAAAAAGGCCTTCTCGAAATTACGCAGGAACAGTTCGACCAACTGTACCACGCCTGCTTCTACCACACCAAGGAACATCAGACTGATGATCCGACCATCAACACCTGCTACGACGCCGACCGCCTAGACCTGGGTCGTGTGGGCATGTCGCTCAATCCGAAAAAGATGGCGACTGCTCCGGGTGCAAGAATCGCCCACAAGTCTTTGCGGGCGAATGTTGATGTCTATGAAATGCGCGAATGGTTAAAGACGATTGTTCTTTAACCTCGCGAAAAATTAACCGGCAAAATTCTTTCCGAGAATTGCAGAAACATTTTTGAGAATGCCTTCTGCAACGTCGGGCTTGTTCATTGAATACACGTGAACATTGGTGATGCCGTTGGCGTACAGGTCAATGATCTGATCACTTGCATAGATAATGCCGGCCTGCTTCATGGCTTCGGGATCGCTACCGAACTTGTCGACCAGCGACTTAAAGCGCTGCGGCATGAACGAACCGGAAAGCTTGATGGCGCGTTCCACCTGGTTGGCGTTCGTAATCGGCATAATACCGGGGAGCACCGGGCAGTTGACGCCTGCATCGCGCAGCTTGTAGAGGAAGCTGAAGAACAGGTTGTTGTCGAACACCATCTGCGTGGTCAAAAAGTCTGCACCGGCATCGACCTTTTCCTTAAGGTGCTTGATGTCTTCGGCCTGGTTGGCGCTTTCGGGGTGCTTTTCGGGGTAGCAGGCGGCACCAATGCAGAAGTCGGCATCAGAGGCCTTGAGTTCGCGGATAAGTTCGACGGCGTAGTGGTAGTCGCAGTTGTCGCGGCCCTTTTCGATGAGTTCCGGGGTCAAGTCGCCGCGGAGAGCCATGACGTTCTTGATGCCTGCGGCCTTCATGTCTTCAATGCGCTGGTGCACCGTTTCCTTGCTGCTGGAAACGCAGGTAAGGTGGGCGAGCATCGGGATGCCGAACTTTTGCTTGAGGTTCTTGGCAATATCAAGAGTGAAGTGGCTCACGCCGCCGCCTGCGCCGTAGGTAACGCTCATAAAGGAGGGACCGAGCGCGGCGATAGATTCGGTGGCAGCTTTCACGCTTTCGAAGCTCGTCTCTTTTTTAGGCGGGAACACTTCGAACGAAAGGCTCATCTTGTCTTGCTTCAGAATGTCAACAATCTTCATAATCTCTCCGTGGGCGGGTCGAACCGGCACCTTAAGTCTATGCAAATATTTTAATATATGCATAAATATAGATAAAGTTCCAGAAATCGGCAACCGGAATTATGAAATATTCAATGAAAACTTGAAAATTTTTTCTATATTTGCGCCACAACGCTCGAGTAGCTCAGTTGGATAGAGCAATTGCCTTCTAAGCAATGGGTCGTGGGTTCGAATCCCGCCTCGAGTATGAAAAAAGGTCCCCCTAAAAGGGGACCTTTTTTCATACTCGTTGGCGGGTGTAGTCGAACCTTGGTTCGGCGGAGAAGCATCCCGCCGAGAAAATAAACTTCGCAGACTCCCGCTGAGAAGCATCCCGCGAGAAAGCGCCTTTGCCGAGCAGACTCCCGCCTTCATAATCCAAATAATTTTTATACAAAAAAAACGTCCGGTTCCTTGAACCGGACGTCCATAAGGAGTAGAATTTAGCGGCTAGCCGATTACATCATGCCGCCCATGCCCATGGACGGATCCATGGCAGGAGCTGCCGGCTTCGGTTCCTTCTTTTCGGCGATCACGCAGTCAGTCGTGAGGATCATCGAAGCGATAGAAGCGGCGTTCTTGAGGGCTGTACGGGTCACCTTAGCCGGGTCAATCACGCCAGCCTTGATGAGGTCTTCGTAGGTGTCAGTCTTGGCGTTGTAACCGAAGCTGTCCTTGCCTTCCTTCACCTTGTTCACCACAACGGAGCCTTCGAGGCCAGCGTTCTGGACAATCTGGCGGAGAGGTTCTTCGATAGCGCGGCGGATGATGGCTGCACCAGTCTTCTGGTCGGCGTTATCGAACTTGAGGGAATCGATGGCCTTTTCGGCGCGGATGAGGGCAACGCCACCACCCGGAACGATACCTTCTTCGACGGCGGCGCGGGTTGCGTGCATAGCGTCGTCGACGCGGTCCTTCTTTTCCTTCATTTCGACTTCGGTAGCGGCACCGACCTTGATCACAGCAACGCCGCCAGCGAGCTTGGCCAAACGTTCCTGGAGCTTTTCGCGGTCGTAGTCGCTGGTGGTAGCTTCGATCTGCTTCTTGATCTGGGCGATACGGCCCTTGATAGAAGCGGCGTCGCCAGCACCTTCGACGATTGTGGTGTTGTCCTTCGTGATGGTGATAGACTTGGCCTGGCCGAGCACGGTCACCGGAGCGTCTTCGAGCTTGGCGCCAGTGTCTTCGGAAACCAGCATACCGCCAGTGAGGATAGCGATGTCTTCGAGCATGGCCTTACGACGGTCGCCGAAGCCCGGAGCCTTGACAGCGGCAACCTTCAGGGTGCCGCGCATCTTGTTCACAACCAGCGTTGCGAGAGCTTCGCCATCGACGTCTTCGGCGATGATGAGGAGGGACTTGCCCTGCTTTGCCACGTGTTCGAGCATCGGCAGCAAATCCTTCATGGTAGAAATCTTCTTGTCGTACAGCAAGATGTACGGATTTTCGAGGGCCACTTCCATGCTGTCGGTGTTAGTGACAAAGTACGGAGAGAGGTAGCCGCGGTCGAACTGCATACCTTCGACAACGTCGAGGATGGTTTCAGCGGTCTTGGATTCTTCGATGGTGATCACACCGTCGTTACCGACCTTTTCCATAGCGTTGGCGAGGAGTTCACCAATTTCCGGGTCGTTGTTAGCAGAAATCGTTGCGACCTGGGCAATGTGTTCCTTGCCGTTGATCTTCACGGCCATCTTGCCGATTTCCTTAATCACGGCTTCGACAGCAGCGTCCATACCGCGCTTGATGTCCATCGGGTTTGCGCCGGCAGCCACGTTCTTGAGGCCTTCGCGAGTGATAGCCTGGGCGAGCACGGTAGCGGTGGTGGTACCGTCACCAGCAGCGTCAGAAGTCTTGTTGGCGACTTCCTTGGCCATCTGGGCGCCGAGGTTTTCGTAAGCGTCTTCGAGTTCCACTTCCTTAGCGACAGACACGCCGTCCTTGGTGACGTTCGGGGCGCCGAAGGCCTTTGCGATCATCACGTTACGGCCTTTAGGACCGAGGGTAACCTTAACTGCGTTGGCGAGTTTGTCCACACCCTTCATCAGGGATTCGCGAGCTGCTACATCAAACTTAAGTTGCTTTGCCATTTTGTTTTTCCTTTTTTATTTAAAACCTTTTGTTGCGCTATTACAGAGTAGCGATGACGTCGGATTCCTTCACGATGAGGTAGTTTTCGCCATCAACGGTGACTTCAGTACCGCTGTACTTGCCGTAAAGCACCACGTCGCCGACCTTGACTTCCATGGCAACGAGGTCGCCCTTTTCGTTCTTGCGACCCGGGCCCACGGCTACGACCTTACCCTGCATCGGCTTTTCCTTGGCGTTGTCCGGGATAAAGAGACCCGAGGAGGTCTTCTGTTCGGCTTCTGCCGGCTTGACGACGATTCGATCTGCAAGAGGCTTAATCATTTTCACTTTTCCTTTTTTGTGGGCTTTTGCGCCCTGATTGAACTTTTTAGTCCAAGCTGGACTATTTTTTTTGTTTCGCCCTATAGTAAGCAATTTCTGTGCCAAGTTCTATTGGTGGGCGATTTGTGTCTGTTTTGGTCTTATTAGGCAATTCGTAGTATCGTTTTGAAACATTTTTGGCGGCTTTTAAGGCTTTAAGGAGTTTGCGTTTTAATTTGAAACAAGGCGCTTTGCTTGTGACGAGCTTGCGGGCGATTCCGTAATTGTCCACGCTTGACGGCATTAATGAAGAAATGTAGACTTTTTATTTTTATTACAATTTTTAAAAATGCCGAATTATCTAGAAAATTTTTAAAATAATGTGGACTTTTTATAAAAATTTTGATTATATTTAGAAAAGGAATTGCTGTGGAGTCCTGTTGTCTAAAGACTACAACTAAGAATAATTTGCGTTCTGTTTTTAGCATTTAGAAATAGATTAGCAGTAAGGCCATAGAAAATGGAGTTTATATGGGTATTGGTTTAAAAACATCGACAATTTTTGCAGGAGCCGTGCTGGCGTTTGGGCTTGCATCTCCGGCTTTTTCTGCTAACCGCCAGATGGAAAATCTTTCGCGCGGTCTTGCTGTCACGAACACGGGCAAGGGTATGCTCGTGAGTTGGCGCCTTTTGGGTACCGACGCTCCGGACGTGGAGTTCAATCTCTATCGTGATGGCGAGAAAATTGCTTCCGTTAGTAAGACGGGTGGCACGAACTACCTGGACGCCGCCGGCAAGACAACTTCCAAATATACGGTCGCGGCAGTAGTTGGCGGCAAGGAAGGTGCCAAGCAGGGTGTTTCCGTGGTGCTCGACAAGACGGTCTCCAACAGCGGAAAGTCTTTCCCGTATAAGACGATTAAACTGGAAGTCCCCGCGGCACAGACGATGCCCGACGGCGAAAAATGCACATACACTCCGAACGATGTGAGTACGGCCGACCTCGACGGCGACGGCGAATACGAACTGATTTTGAAGTGGGATCCGAGCAATGCCCACGACAACTCGCAGACGGGCTATACGGGTACGGTATTCATCGATGCCTACAAGCTCGACGGTACGCGCCTTTGGCGTATTGACCTCGGTAAGAATATTCGCGCGGGCGCACACTACACGCAGTTCCAGGTCTTTGACTACGATGGCGACGGCAAGGCCGAGATGATCGTGAAGACTGCCGACGGTACGATTGACGGTACGGGCAAGGCGATTGGCGACAAGTCGAAGGATTACCGCGACGCGAGTGGTACGATTCTTAAAGGTCCTGAGTACTTGACCGTTTTCCGTGGCGTAGACGGTGCCGCGATTTCGACCGTTACGTACGAACCGAGCCGTGATATTAACCAGCACGTGAAGGGCAAGGATGCCCATGGCTACTGGGGCGATAACTACGGCAACCGCTGTGAACGCTACTTGGCTGCAACGGGTTATCTGGACGGAGTGCACCCGAGTGCAATCTTTGCACGCGGCTACTACAGTTCCTCCTATGTGGCGGCCTATGATTTTGACGGTAAGGACTTGAAGCTCCGCTGGCTCCACAAGTCGGAATATCCGGGCCAGGGCCTGTACGGCGAAGGAAACCACAGCCTTCAGGCGGTGGACCTTGACGGTGACGGCTACGACGAAATCTTTTTCGGGGCTGCGGCCTTGAACCACGATGGAACGCTGCGTTACCGCACGGGCCTCGGTCATGGCGATGCCCATCACATCGGTGATCTGGATCCGGATCTTCCGGGGCTTGAATCCTGGGACGTGCACGAACACAAGGATGCCCAGTACACCGAAGAAATGCGTGCCAATGATGGCAAGATTATTTGGGGCACTCCGCAGCCATCTGCCGAAGGTGTCGATAATGGCCGTGGCATGGCGGCGGACGTTGATTCTGAATATCGTGGCTATGAAATGTGGTCTGCAAAGGGCGGTGGAATGAAAACCGCCAAGGGCAAACTCATTGGAACGCCTGCAGTGTCTCAGAACTTCCGCATTTATTTTGACGGCGATGAGTATGATGAACTCTTGGACGGCGCTTTTGTGACCAAGTTCAATTCTACGTCGAAAAAATCCGAAACTTATTTCGATGGTCCTTCTGCCCTCGGTGTTACCGGTTGCAATGGCACCAAGAATACCCCGAGCCTCGTGGCCGACCTCTTTGGCGACTGGCGCGAAGAAATGGTAGTGCGTAGCGAAAAGGATCCGACGTTGCTGTACATCGTTTCGACCCCGGTAGAAAGCAAACTTCGAGTCTACACGCTGATGCACGATGCCACCTACCGCACGGCGGTTGCGTCTCAAAATACGGCCTATAACCAGCCGTCGCACCTGGGCTACTACTTGCCCGACATGGTAAAGTCGCTCAAGCAGCCGAGCATCTTCGTAGTGGGCGAGGACCCGACTCCTGCCGACACGACCCCGGTGGTGAACAGCGGCAAGTCCGAACTGGATGCCTCTACCCCGAAGGATGGCAAGGGCTGGACTCAGAGCGAAAACGAAGGCTTCCTCAAGAACGGCTACTATAACTTTGACAATGCGCTTTCGAGCTACGGCACTTGGGAAATCTTCTCGAAGACCGAGGCAAAGACCACACTTACGGTGCGCTTCACGAACGGTGGGAGTACTTCCCGCAATATGGCGGTTACCGTGAACGGTGCTTCTGCCGGCACGATTAGCTTCCCCTCGACAGATGCCTCCTGGACGACTTATTCCGAGGCGAAGATCGACGTGAAGATTGTCGCTGGCGTGAATACGATTACGTTTACCTCGATGACAAGTGACGGCGGCCCGAACTTTGACATGTTCACTTTCGGTATCGACGGTGTAGAACTCTATGATGGTACGCAGAAGATTGATAATCCGACTGCACTTGCGGTAATTCCCTTCAAGAATGGAGTCTCCTTCAATCCTTCTACGGGCGTGCTCTTTACACCCAAGGCTGGCTTTGCGGAAGTCTACTTCTACGATATGTCCGGCGCAATGCGCATGGGGGTGTCGCGGAACGTGAATGCAGGCTCTACGACGATTTCGCTTGACCGCGAATTGCTCCCGAAGGGAACTTATCTCGTTAAGGTAATGCTTGACGGAAAGGCTGTTTCGACGAAGAAATTCTCGAAGCTGTAAACACCTCACTGCCTAGCCTTGGTCTTTCGAATGTTGGACCGGGGCTAGGCGATTTTTGATTTTGGTTATGAAGATGTTTAATAAAATCTGGCAATCTGCCGTAATCGCATCGATGGTTGTCGCTCCGCTTACGTGGTCGGCGGTGACTATCTACATGTGTGGCGACTCCACCATGCAGGACTGGGCCGAGGGCTACTACCCCAAGCAGGGGCAGGGTCAGGATTTCCATTTCTGGTTTGATCCGACCAAGGCTACGGTCGTGAACCGCGGCCAGGGCGGTATGTCGCTCGGTGGCGGCGGCAAGGACAAAAGCGGCGGTACCGCTGTCGGCTATTACGACATGTTCTTCAAGAAGGGCTGCTCTGCCGGCAACTGCATTGCTGAAAAGCTCAAGGCCGGTGACTACGTCGTGATCCAGTTCGGTATTAACGACGTGAACTACAGTACCGAAGATTTCTTTGCTTCGAACATGAAAAAGATGGTAAGCGATGTCCGCGCGAAGGGCGCTTACCCGATTATCATGAGCCCGATTCGTCGTAAGTATTACGATTCTCCGACGCAGATTCATAACAGCTACCGCGGCTACCCGGCGCTGAACAAGAGCCTTTCCGAAGAACTCAACGTGCCGTTTATCGACATGAGCGAAATGGTCGCGAACTACATGATTTCTGTGGGTGAACGCTATGCGGAACAGTATGTCTTCAATTATGCGACCAAGTCTGAATACAGCAACTTGGGAAGTGACCAGACAGATGCCGTGCATTTGCAGATGAATGGTGCGAATGCTTTCGGACGTATCATTACCGAGCAGATGCGCGCCCACAGTGACCCGATTGTGAAAAAACTCGGCGACTATATGGCGCCCATGTACCAGGTCGAAGTCAAGGTGAGCCCCGAAGGTGCTGCCGAAGCGACTTCGATTAACGCCTATTACCCGAAGGGTATGACCGTGATGCTCAAGACCATCCCGAAGAGCGGCAAGAAGTTCTTGGGCTGGTATGATGGCAACGGTAACAAGGTGGGGGCACCGAGCCGTTCGAACGTGAAGTCCCCGTACATTCATACGTTCGTGATGGGTAGCGCCTCGACGCAGTTCACGGCGGTTTACGAGGGCGGAACGGCGCAGAAATATACCGGCGATGGTGCTGCGTTAACCGCATTCCCGACCACGACTCCGAAGAGCCTTGACGATGTGACCTTTGTTCCGTTTACTCCGATTGAGGGCAGCACGCTGGATACGGTGAAAATTGACAAGGATATCAAGAAGTTCTTTGATGCGTACAGCCCCGATACCGGCGTCGGTTACAAAGAAAATAATTGGACCGGTTTTATTGGCGACGGATTCTTCAATCTTGAAAATTCGACAAAGTCTTTTGCGTCGTACAAGGTTAAGTTCCCAGGCGCAGGCTACGTGACGCTTGCGGTGCGCTATGCAAACGGCGGATCGTCGGACCGTATGTTCAATGCCTATTTGGACCATGACTACCTCGTGAGTGCACCGCCGACGGGAGGTTGGGACAAGTGGGATACCGCCTACGTGGTGATGGATGCCCCGCAAGGTGAAGCCGAACTCAAGATTATGTCGCTTACAAGCGATGGTGCCCCGAATCTGGATGCCTTTGGTTTCAGTATCGACGGCGTGTGCCGCGTAAGCGAAGGCTGCACCGAAGATACGTCGACGACTATTTTGAATAAGGTTCGCGATGTGACTGGTTTTGCTTTGCATGGCGAAATGCTGCGCCTTGTTGGTACGGAACGTGCTCATGTGAATGTGTTCGATATGGGTGGTCGTCTGGTGGCAAAGCGAATTGTCGAAAACACATCAGAAGTTTCGCTTGCAACGATGGTGAAGTCTGCCGGACTCTACCGCGTTGTGGTTCGTCAGGGTAGTGCCAAGTTTGTCGCCAATTACGCAAAGGTGAGGTAGTGTATGAAGGGAATTTTAAAATTCTTCGTTGCTGCCGCCATTTTTGCCGGCGTTGCCGTGAGTGATTCTACTAGTTTCTCTATCTATGTGGTGGGTGATTCTACGGTTTGCACTTACAAGGACAATGCTTACCCGCAAACGGGTTGGGGCCAGGTTCTTGGCTATTTCTTCGATGCGTCCCGCGTGAAGGTGAATAACTACGCCATTGGTGGCCGCAGTTCTAGAACTTTTATTGAAGAAGGCCGCTTGGATGAAGTCAAGGGCAAACTCCAAACGGGCGATTACCTTTTCGTGCAGTTCGGTCATAACGATCGCGACTACAGCAAGGAAGCTCGCTATGTTCCGCCCGCAGATTTCCCGGGATATATCCAGAAGTATGTGGATGCCGCTAAGGCAAAGGGCGCCAATGTAATTTTGATTTCGCCGATGAACCTGAACGGTAGTCGTAACGTGTTCTCTACGGGCGACAAGAATTATGATGCTCGCGGCATGATGCAGACGGTGGCCAAGAACAACAAGGTCCCGTTTGTGGATTTGAACATGAAGTCGTACAATACCTACAATACGACTTACAAGAACATGCCGGATTACGTGACGCGTTACCTGTACAAGAAACTGGAGAAGGGCGAATATCCGAATTACCCGGATGGCGTGAACGATGGTACCACGCACTTCCAGGAAATGGGCTCCATGGGCCATGCGCAGATGATTTGCGAAGAACTTGAAGATAACCTCAAGAACAATTCGAATCTTTCTGCCGACGCCAAGGCCGCACTCACGACGCTTGTCTCTGCCATCAAGAAACGCTATACCATTAAGGTGCAGACCAACCTTTCGAACTACAGCGGCCTCATTACGCAGACCCAGTATTTCCCAGCGGGTTCCCCGATGACGCTTCGTGTGACGCCGAACGGTCAAACCTTTGAAAAATGGGTCGATGACGATTGTAACGAAATCTCGAAGAACATGATTTATTACGGCTTCAAGACCAAGGCCCGCAACATTACCTATACGGCGATGTTCAAGGGCGGTTCTGAATGCAAGAAGATTGCTCACGATAACGAAGAAACTGACAACGAAAATCCCACGTCCTCTAGCTCCGAGGGTCCGGAATCTTCGAGTTCCATTGACCAGAAACTTTGCTTTGACGGTACCGCTGACGCAGCTTGGCCCTCTCCGATTGATATGTCGAACCCCGAAATTGCGGATGGCCTGACGGAATCGAACCACGAAGGATATACGGGCCAGGGCTTCTTCAATATTGAAAATAGCGCTTACAGTACCGCGACTTACAAGCTGACTTCTGACCAGTCGGCAGCCAATGCCCGCGTCATGATCCGCTATTCATTCCAGGGAACCTCCAATCGCGACATGAAATTCACAATCGATAACGGAACCTACGACGTTGCATTCCCCTCGACGGGTAGCTGGGACAAGTGGGATACCGCCTACATTGAAGAAGTCTGGGTGGACGCTCTCGATTTCAAGATGAAGATTGCCTCGACGACAAGTGACGGCGGCCCGAATATCGACATGATTGCTTTTGACATGAAGGGTGTGTACCGCACCGGTTGCAAGCCTGCGAAAGTTGAAAACGATGTGGAATCTTCTAGTAGTACGACATCCTTTGCGAATCCGGTTGCTTCGGGAGTTTCCTTTGACGCTCGCAATCTGACCATTTCGACTCCGGGTGGCTTAATGGATGTCCAACTGATGGATGCCATGGGCAAAACCTTAAAGCGTGAGGTCCGAAATGTGGCTTCGGGTGAGGTTTCTCTGCTTTCTGATGGAGAAAAACTTGCTAAAGGTCGTTATTTTGCAAGAGTTTCGCTTAATGGACGACTCCTGCTGCTGCGACCTTTTGTATATTAAGTGAAAAACGGAGGCTTTATGAAGCTTTTTAAATTGATTACATCTGTGTGCGCAGTGTCTGCTGCATTTATGTTTGCTGCATGTGACGATTCTTCGTCTGCAAGTTCCAATGACGAATCCGCCGATTGCTCTGTTGAAGACGGCGTGAAGGTTGTTTCTCCCAAGAAGGGCGATTCCTTCAAGATGGGTGAAACCATCACAGTGGTTTACGGTTCTGACGTTCAGGGTTCTGGTTTCCGCTTTGTTTTCAAGACGTCTGAAGAAGACGCCGGTATTGACATGCTCGAAGAATCTGCCGGTCCTGAAAAGCCGGACGGAAAGACTTGCTATGAACAGAAGGTGAAGCTGACTGAAGATGTCGCTGAACCGACCAATACGGCTATCATTCGCGTGATTCCGTACGAAAAGACCGCCAAGGCTGCAAATTCTGCCACCTTCAAGGTGACTGAATAGTCTTGAACGCGACTCTCAAATTTGAAGACACCTCTATCACCGTAGCCCTTGTGGGTTGCGGTGGTTTTATTGGTAGTCACCTTTTGCGCGCCATTTTTGAACGCACGAATTGGCGTGTTTTTGGCGTTGACCTGGATTCGTACCGCATTCAAGAGCATTTGACGAATCCACGGTTTGAATTCTTGAGTGCAGACCTTGCGGACCCCGAGGTGGTGGCGCGCATTGCGCAGTTCCCGCTCGTGGTGAACTTGGCCGCCATCTGTACGCCTGGGCGCTACATGGCCGAAGCGGCCGAGGTAATTCGCAGCAATTACGACCATCCGCGTGTATTGGCCGATGCTTGTGCCAAGAGCGGTAGCTGGTTGATCCATTTTTCGACTTCTGAAATTTACGGCAAGACGGCGGCTGATTCGGGTGCGCTTCTCGAAGACGAGTCCGAAATTGTGCTTGGGCCGGTAGCGGCGAGCCGCTGGAGCTATGCGACAGCGAAACTCTTGACCGAACGCTATTTGGCAGGGCTCGCGGGCTTGAATTGGACGGTAGTCCGCCCGTTTAATTTCGTGGGCCCGTTCATGGACTTTATGCCGGGTGTCGATGGCGAAGGAATTCCGCGAGTGCTTGCGAATTTTTCGACGGCGCTTGTTCGTGGCGAAACGCTTAAGCTTGTAAACGGCGGCTTGGCCAGACGTTGCTTTACCTCGGTGCACGATGCGGTGGACTTTATGTTCTGCGTGTTTGCTGCAGGCGAAAATCCGGAACGTCGTGCCGGAGTGCTTTCGCAGGCGTTTAATGTGGGCAATGCGGCAAACGAGGTCTCGATTGCGGAACTTGCGCAATTGATGCGCTCGGTGTATGCTTCGGTCAAGGGAATTCCTGAAAGCGAGGTTCCCGGAGTCGAGGTCGTTTCGGGCGAAGAGTATTACGGCAAGGGCTACGATGATTCGCTGCGCCGCCTGCCTTCTGTTGAAAAGGCGGAACGCTTGCTTGGCTTTAAGGCGAAAATTCCGCTGAAAGAAGCGCTTCAAGAATCTTTAACTTGGTTTGCTAATCATTATGGGAGCAATGATGGCTAACGACTATTTCGTTTTCATACCCGCCTATAATGTGGCGGGGACACTCGTCTCGGTTTTACAAAAAATTTCCGACGAGGTTTGGAAAACATCGTTTATCTTGGTGATTGATGATGGTTCCACTGATGATACTCGTGGTGCTTTTGAAAATTTTGTAGCGACGCTTGATGATTGCAAAAAGTCGAGATTGCGCTACATGCGCTTTGAACAGAACTCGGGCTATGGCGCTGTGGTTAAGAAAGGCTTGGCTGAAGGGCTCCGTTCCGGTGCTGAACTGGTGGCCTGTTTGCATGGCGACGGACAGTACCCGGCAGAACAGCTGGATGAGTTTTTTGACTATCTCAGGACGGTCAACCATGTTGACCACGGAGACGAAAGAAAGTTTGCCTTGGTGCAGGGCTCTCGCCATTTGACCCGCGGCGGAGCTAAAGCCGGAAATATGCCCTTGTACAAGCGTTTGGGCGGAACCTTCTTGACCTTGATTGAAAATTTTGCCTTTTACCAGAAACTCACGGACCGCCACAGCGGATTTATCGTGTACGATTCCGAGTTTTTGAGGACGCTTGAATTGGATAAATTGAGTTCTTCGTTCGATATCGATCTCGAGATTATTTCGATTGCGGATTCTTTGGGCTACAAGCTTGCGGAACTTCCGATTCCGACGCGTTACGCCGATGAAAAATCGAACTTGAATGTGGTTACCTATGGCTTGAGAGTTTTAAGTCAAGTCGCAAGAAGATTGTTTGCGTAAAATATTAACGAAATTAATGTTACAAAAAGCTGTCCAAAAGTTTATTTTTTTATATTTTCGGCCTCAATTCAAGGAGATTATATGAAAAAGAAATTTTTAGGCTTGGTTGCGCTTTCTTGCGTAATAACTTTTATGTCGTCCTGCTCTGACGAATCCTCGTCGTCTAGTACGAATTCTGGAGATGTTGAAAATCTGGATCCCGCAAAAGAGACTCCGGCATACAAAGAGTTGAATACCAATTTTACATTGCTTGACCTTCTTTACTTTTATGGGCATTCTCGTGATGAACTTGCTGATGATGTCGATGCCTATTTTGGCAAGGGCTCGTCCAAAGATGCAAAGGATCCTGCTGGACAGACTGCTTGTACAAAGGAATACTACGATGTGTGTTATATGTACAACCAGATGGCTGACGCCTATACTCATTATTATGATCCCTCTGTAGCTCCGATAATCGCTGAACAAATGATGGCTTCTGGCGATTATGACCTTGTAGGAATTGAATCGGAACCCAGTGAAATTGAAGATGGACTTTTCGTTATTACCAGCGTGAGTGACGAAGCCAAGGAACTTGGACTTAGGGTTGGGGACGTCTATGGCTTAGGGGATGTCTATCAGGGCATGGAAGATGCCGAAAGCGATACCATTTCTATGTATGTTCTCAGAGATGGTGAAATCGCAGAAGTCAAAGCAGTTGTCGGTTTTGTAAGTAAACCGACCGTCTATTTGCATTACGAAAAAAATGAAAAGGGAGATTCTATTCCCGTTATCCAAATTACGGAATTTTCCAGCCAATCGATTGATGGTGCTGGAACCTATGAGGAATTTAAAAAAGCTCTGAAGCAAACAGAAAAATACAAGTCCCTTATCATTGACCTTCGTGAAAATGGCGGTGGTGATATTGAAGAGTGCTACCCTATGACTGCTGAGTTCCTTGCAAAAGGTGACACGAGTGTTATTGACGTGGTGACCGATGTTGGTTCTGTCAAGAAGGATGGTAAGACAAAGCTCGTTCAAATTTTTGATACGACAGCCGTTGTTGCTGAAAAAGACGGAAGTGCAAAAGACCGTTACCTGGTCATGCTTGAAAATGATTGGTCTGCAAGCTGCTCGGAAGTCCTTCTTTCTGCTCTAGGTATCAGCAAAAAGGCTCCGATTGTTGGTGAATTGTCTTATGGAAAGCAGATAGGACAATTTTATGTCTTTGGAAACGAAGAAGGACTTATGCCGGACTTCTTGGTTCCCGAAGGCCTGGCTATTATTACAACAATTGTTTCCTATGACAAAAACTGGGGACTTTTCCAAGATGTAGGTATTGTCCCTGACTTTGAAATTTCGGATCCGGATGAGCAGATGGCAAAGGCTGTGGAACTTGCAACGGAAGCGAAATACGAACGTACAGCCGGTTATGGTAAAGAAAAACTCGGACATTTTTCGAAAGAAGCTGAGCGCGCTGGCGGTAAGCTTGGACATAAGGTTGTAAAGCCAAAGTACAGAATTATTCGATAAATAAGACTTGGGGTTCGAAAACGAACCCCTTTTTCTTTGGTATAGAGCTAAATTTTATTCTATGCATATCGGTTGTCATTTATCATCTTCGGCGGGCTTTTTGGCCATGGGGCAGACGGCGCTTTCGATTGGCGCTGATACTTTTCAGTTTTTTACGCGGAATCCTCGCGGCGGGTCGGCAAAGCCCTTTGACGCCGCTGATGCCCAGTCGCTTGTCAAGCTGCTGGAAGACAATCATTTTGCCCCGATTCTGGCGCATGCTCCTTATACGCTGAATGCTTGTGCCGCTGACGAAGGCTTGCGACAGTATGCCGTTGATGTCATGATAGATGACATCTGGCGTATGGATCACTTTCCGGGGGCGATGTACAATTTTCACCCCGGCAGCCATGTGAAGCAAGGTGTCGAAGTGGGCGTGGACTTGATTTCTCGCGCGCTGAACCAGATTTTAAAGCCGGAACAAAAGACGCTTGTGCTGCTTGAAACGATGGCGGGCAAGGGCTCCGAGGTGGGCCGTACTTTTGAGGAACTGCGTGCCATTATTGACCGCGTAGAGCTGGGCGATAAACTGGGAGTTTGCCTGGATACTTGCCATGTGTTCGATGGCGGTTATGATATTATTGACGACCTGGATGGTGTCCTTGAAAAATTTGACAAGGTGATAGGCCTGAAGCGTTTGAAGGCGATTCACTTGAACGATAGCAAGAACCCCATGGGTAGCCACAAGGACCGTCATGAGGTTTTAGGGGCGGGGTATATCGGCTTGGATGCGCTGACGCGGGTGGTGAACCATGCGGCACTCAAGAATTTGCCGTTTTACTTGGAAACTCCGAATGAATTGCCCGGCTATGCTAAAGAAATTGCCTTGATGCGTGAGCGCTCAAAATAAAAGATATATATTTAAAGCATGGTTAAAGACTTAATTCATGCTTTAAATGGGGTGCTGCTCGGAAAGTCCGAGACGGTGGAACTTTTGGTGATGGCGCTGTTGGCGGACGGTCACGTGCTGGTGGAAGATGTTCCCGGCACGGGCAAGACGACGCTTTCGAAGGCGCTTGCGGCTGCCATTGGGGCTAACTTTGCGCGAATCCAGTTTACGCCGGATTTGTTGCCTGCCGATGTGACGGGCGGTGCGGTATTCAAGGCGAATACGGGCGACTTTGAAATCAAGAAAGGCCCCGTGTTTACGCAGGTGCTTTTGGCCGATGAAATCAACCGAGCCTCGCCGCGTACGCAGAGTGCCTTGCTCGAGGCGATGGAAGAACGCCAGGTTTCGCTGGAAGGCGAACGCTACAAGTTGCCTGAACTTTTCATGGTGCTTGCGACCGAAAACCCGGTGGAATTCCACGGTGTATTTCCGTTGCCCGAAGCGCAGATGGACCGCTTTATGGTGCGCATTTCCGTGGGGTATCCGACGGCAGAAACCGAACTTGAAATTTTGCGCGCGCATCGCAGCAGTCGCCCGATTGATGCATTGAAGGCGGTAACGACACCCGAGAAAATTTTAGAGGCTCGCGTTAAGGTGCGCGATATTCATATTGATGAATCGCTGGAACGCTACATTGTGAGTTTGGTGCAGGCAACGCGTAACGACGGCGGCGTGCGTCTCGCGGCAAGTCCACGAGCGGGCATGAACCTGGTGCGCATGGCGCAGGCTTGTGCGTATGTGAATGGCCGCGATTTTGTGAATCCCGATGACATTCAGCGCGTGTTCTTCCCGGTGATGGAACACCGCGTGTTCGCCAAGGACAGCGGTGACCCTGAAGCCAGCAAAAAGATTCTGCAGGGAATATTAAAGCAGGTGGCGATTCCTAAGTAAGGACGCGCATGTCTTCCTTTGCTAAATGGCTGTTGAACGCGATTCCGCGGGCCCCGAAAAAATCGGGGATTTTGATGGCTGTTTACTTTTGGTGGCTGGATTACTTTACTCCGGCGGGCCGCGCGTTTGCGTCTCTGTTTTTGCTGGCGATGTTTGCGGGGGCGGTGCCTGGATTCTGGGCGGCCTGGATTTTTGCGGGCATTGATTTCCTGCTTTTCTTGGGGCTTGTCTTTAGCCTGTTCGTGACGGCAAAGCGGAGTAAGATTTGGATTGAAAGCGTGTCGGTGAATCGTGTGCGCGAAGGCGAAACGGCTACGGTCACGGCGTATGTGGCAGTGCGCTCGACGATTGACTGCGTGACTTTGGGCGCGAACCGTTTGCCGCCCTCGCTGACAGGCTTTGAATCGGACCGCGAGAAGATTAAGAAGGGCGAGCCGCCGCGCAAAATGGAATGCCATGTGCGCACAACGCGCCGCGGCTCCTTCATGCTGAATAAGGTTTCGGCGAATGTGCCTGAAATTATGGGACTTTTGCGCTGGCCTTATGGCTTTAACGGCTCGGTAGAATTGCTGGTTTACCCGCGGGCGCTCAAGGTGCAGGAATTCCCATTCCTGACGCAGGGCGCTTCGGGCATGGCGTTTGCGCCCTTCTTGATGCCAAGCCTTACTCGCGGCATGAATTTTATCGGCGTGCGGCCTTACCGCGAAGGCGATTCTCTGCGTGACTTGCACCATAAGGCTTTTGCCCGCTACGGAAAGCCTTTCACGAAAGAATTTGAAATTGAGCGTGGCGCTGGCATTATTTTGCTCCTGGACACAGCCACTCCGAATTTCAAGTCGCGACAGTACTTGGAACATGCGATTCGTATGACGGCGGCGGTGGGTGAGTGGCTCTTGGACCGCGAAATTCTTGGGCGATTTTTTATCGATAGTGAAGAAATTGCCTTGGATGGCGGTAGCGAAAGCCGCAAGAATCTGCTGGATGCTTTGGCGAGAATTCCGCCTGCATCGCTTGCGCATGCAAAACAGCCGGAACCTTGGGCGCCTGCAGCGCGCCCGATGGATCCGGTGCTCCGCATTGGGCTTTACGAAAACGATGAACCGCTTGTGAACAAGCATGTCGTGGTCGGAACGCAGCCGGCCTCGACCGAAGACAAATTGCTGATTGTTTCGCCTGAAGATTTGAATGGCGAGAGGGTGACGCTATGATGGCGAGCGAGAAAGTAGACATCCGCTACGCCTTCAAGGTGTTGTTCCTTTGCCTAGCTTCGGTGAATCTGGGCCATACCTTTGATTTCTTGTGGCTTGGCCTTTTATTTGCAATCTACTTTGTGGTCATCGGTGTGCTGAATGCGACGCGTCGCCGCGAATTTGCGAAACGTCCGCGTTACAACAAGATTTTGGCTTACGGCGCGATAGTGCCGCTAGCGCTTTTCTGGGTGATGACGCCGTCCGTTGAAAACGGCGTGTCGCCTTATTTGATTTTCTTGCCGGGAATTTACTTGCTGTATTTGGCGGCGTTGCAGGAACGGAGCCGCGGAAATGGCGGTTTTGAGGTTTTTGTCGCCTTCGATGGCGTGGGCGCGTTACTCTTTGGAATGTATATGGTGCCGCATGGCTGGGGCTTTGTCGGACTCGTTGGATTTTTGCTTGCGCTTTGTGCTTATAGCCGCCGCGGTACGGCACCTTACAAGTACGGGCTCTTTTTGCTCGTGATTGCAGTGCTCTGCGCAATCTCTTACGGTGGTTGGCAATACTGGAAAACGCAGCGTTACCGCTATGGGGTGCAAATGGCCGAAAACTATTACCAGCGCGAACGAATGATGGGCTTTGATCCGGTCGCGGCACTGGGTAGCTTTGGGAGTAATTACAATTCCCGCTACAATAGCCAAGTCGTGTTGCGTGTGTGGGATAAACAGCCCTCAAGATACTTTAAGGCGGCCAGCTACGAAAAGTATGTGGCGGGCATTTGGAAGTTGCCTACACAATTTACGACTAGACTTTATCCGGCCTACTACCAGGTAGATTATGCTGTGTTTGAGACTGCGGATTCGCTGACGAAGGCCGATTCCTTGCGCGAGGTGGAACAAATCTGGGTTCAATCGACGCTGGATAATTTTGGCTTTGTGTTTGCGCCCTATGGTGCCGTGGGCTTTGCGGCAAAAGATGTGGACTCGTTGACTTATTATTCAGGCGGTATGGTGCAGGGCCTGAATGGTAATGGAAAACGCTCTGACTGGCATTATTTTAAATGTCGGCCTGTCTCGGCGGAGAATGCGCCGGAGGCTTGTAAAATGCCGGATTCTCTGCTGGCTCCGGGCGAAGGCGACTTGATGGTGGGTGAGCGCTACTTGCCGCTGATTGACTCTGTGATTGTGGCGATGGACTTGCGCGATACCGCTGTGTCCGATTCTGTGACTGCGGATTCGTTGGTATTGCAGAAAATGCTTGCCTATTACCTCACGAATTTCACGTATTCGCTTACGGTACCGGGAATATCTCGCTGGGGCGGCGCGAAGAATGAACCGCTGGCGGTTTTCTGGCGCGAAAAGCAAGGTTTCTGCGAATATTATGCGACGCTTTCGGTGCTGGTACTTCGCCGATTGGGAATTCCGGCACGGTACGTGACGGGCTTTGCGAATCCTGAAATTGTCGAGGGCTTGCCTTATAGCATTTTCCGCCGCAAGCATTCGCATGCATGGGTCGAAGCGTATGTGGATAATCGCTGGGTGATCTTCGATCCGACGCCTCCCATTTTGCCGCAGTTTGCGGATGCGCCCAGCTGGTGGAGCGTTAAATGGGAGGGCGTGCGCGGGCGTTTCGCCCGCGTGATGCATGCTCTTAAAGAAGGCGAGTGGCGCCGCGTTGTCGATAGCTGGCAGAATCAATCGACCGCCCTCTTGGAAAGTCCGATTCTGTATGCGGTATTCGTAATTCTTGTAGCGGGCTTTGCGGGCCGCAAGATTTATATTGCGTATAAATTAAGCTCCAAGAATCGCGCTTATGTCTCGGCGCGGTCTCTAGAATGGGTAAACAAGCTGAACCGCGCCGAGCGTGATTTAGCCCGCGCCGGCTTTAGACGGGAGCCCGGCGAAACTGTCGGCAAATTTGCGGCTCGTATCAGGATTGCGCTTTCACACCTCGCCGAGGACCAAACCCCTCTTAAAAAGATTCAAAGAGCGCACCTCGCTTTGCTCGTTCTAGATGACTACGAAGAACACCGTTGGAGAGAAACCTTTAATAATGTGAAATGAGTAATGATTGATTTCTCATCTCACATTTTACATCTCACATTTCACATTTTTCTATCTTTCCTCCCAAAAACTAGGAGTTATTATGTCTGTACAAGTGATGGTAAATGGTATTCCGGGCAACATGGGCCGCATTGTGGCCGAAACCTGCGTGGCCCGCGGTCTCGAACTCGTCCCGTATTCTCTGACGGGTGAAATTATCGTTGAAAACGAAGCCGAAGTCGCCGGCAAGACCATCCAACTTTTGAAGCCGAGCAATCGCGAAGCTCGCATTGGCGAAGTTCTTGAAAAGTACCCGAACGTCATTTGCATTGACTATACGCATCCGACGGCCGTGAATGACAACGCCGCTTTCTACGTCAAGCACAAGATTCCGTTCGTGATGGGCACCACCGGCGGCGACCGCGAAGCTCTCGCCAAGCTCGTTGCCGACGCAAATCACCCCAGCGTGATTGCTCCGAACATGGCAAAGCAGATTGTCGCTTTCCAGACGATGATTGAATTCTTGGCCAAGGAATTTCCGACGGCATTTAGCGGTTACAAGCTCTCCGTGGTGGAAAGCCACCAGAAGACCAAGGCTGACACCAGCGGTACCGCACGCGCCGTGGTGGGTGACTTCCAGAAGATGGGTTTTGACTTCACCGTTGACGATATCGAAAAGGTTCGTGACGAAAAGGAACAGATGGAACGCATGCACGTGCCCGAAGAATACCTCGGCGGTCACGCTTTCCACACCTACAGCCTCGACAGCGCTGATGGCACGGTTCACTTTGAATTCCAGCATAACGTGTGCGGTCGTAAGATTTACGCCGAAGGTACTGTGGACGCCGTGAATTTCCTCGCTTGCCACATTGCAAACGGAACGGCAAGACCCTTCAACATGATGGACGTGCTCCGCTCCGGCAAGATGCGCTAATCGCATTGTAAGGTCATGCGTTCTTATATCCTCCGCCGCTTACTTTTGATGATCCCGACTCTCATCGGGATTTCACTGGTATGCTTTATCCTTATCCAGCTGTTGCCGGGTGGACCTGTGGAGGAAATGATTTCGCGTGCGCAGCAGGCTGCGGCCATGAAGGGTGGGGTAGATGCCTCCAAGGCGCTCTCGCCCGACCAGATTGCGCAAATCCAGGCGTACTTCGGTTTTGACCAACCCGCCTGGAAACGTTACCTGACTTGGCTCTGGAACGTTCTGCACCTGGACTTGGGCTCTAGCTATACCTATGGCCTCCCTGTGTGGGACGTGATTACGAGCCGTTTCCCGATTTCGCTGTTCTTTGGTATTACTTCGTTTTTCCTGAGCTACCTGGTCTGCATTCCCCTTGGCCTCTGGAAGGCGGTGCATCACGGGAGCAAGCTGGATTCCCTTTCTTCGGGCGTGATTTTCTCGGGCTACGTGATGCCGGGCTATGCACTCGGTATCTTGCTCATTATCTTCCTCGCAGGCGGTTCGTACCTGGACATTTTCCCGCTGGGCGGCCTCACAAGCGATGACTTCGAGGACTTTACCTTCTTCGAAAAGATTGTGGACCTAGGACACCATTTGATTCTGCCGATTTTCTGCTACATGATTAGCGAATTCGCGTTCCTCACGTTCCTCATGAAGAATTCCGCGCTGGAGGAACTGGGCAAAGATTACATGCGTACGGCTCTGGCGAAGGGCATGAGCTTTAACCAGGCGCTCGTTCGCCACGCGCTCCGTAACGCCCTGATTCCCATTGCCACGCGCCTTTCCGAAATTTGCACCTTGATGTTTGCGGGCGCGCTCCTTATTGAAAAGGTCTTCGATATCGACGGCATGGGCTTGCTTTACTACAACTCCATGGTGAACCGCGACTATAACGTGGTCATGGGCGTCATCTTCCTCAGCAGCTTGATGGCGATGATTGGCCGCCTTTTCAGCGATATCCTCTACACGCTCGTAGACCCGCGTATTAAATTCTCGTAATAAGAAAGCTTTTTTATTGCCACACGGATTCGGTTCCACTAACGTGGAATCATTTTTTTTATATTGGAAGGCATGAATAACGAAATTGTTTCGCCTGTTATTGAAAAGTATTTGAAGTCCCGCGGCTATGCCGATTACGAAGTCACCTCTATCGCCGGTGCCGGTTCGGGCCGTAAGTATTACCGAATTGCCTCCGGTAAGCAGAGTGCCGTGTTGCAGGTTTCTGCCTCGGTGGATGATGATTTTAAGCGTTTTGTGGATTATGCCGAAGCATTCAACTCTTTCGGACTTCCGGTTCCTAAGATTTATTGCGTAGACGAAGCCTCTTGCTCCGTGCTTCAAGAAGACCTGGGCGCACACAATTTGCTCGACAACATTGTTTCTCCGGGTTCCGAAAAGAAGACGGGCAACGTTCGCATTCTCTACCCCGAAGTCATCGATTCTTTGATCAAGTGGCAGAACATTTCCCGCTCGCTTTTCAGCTCTCGTTCCGACCTCTGGCTGCGTCGCTTCGATTTCGCCGCTCTCAAGTGGGAAACCGACTACTTTACTGAAAACTACCTGAAGAATTTCAAAGGCATTCAGGAAATTCCTGAATACGTACGTAACTTCTATTCCTTGATTGCAGTTTCTGTGGAAGCCCAGCACAAGGTACTGATGCATCGCGATTTCCAGAGCCAGAACATCATGGTCAAACCGAATTCCGAAATTGCTTTCGTGGATTTCCAGGGCGCTCGCCGCGGTGCCATGTTCTATGACTTGGCCTCTCTCTTGTGGGACCCGTACGTAGAACTTTCTCTGACCGAAATCAAGGACTTCTTTGAATACTGGCGCGTTTCTTATCGCGAAACCAAGACCTACACCAAGGATGACGCTTGGGAAGCCTTTATTCACGCCAGCTTGCAGCGCGTGATGCAGGCCATGGGCGCCTATTGCTTCTTGAGCAAGGTCAAGGGAATCCAGAAGTTTGAACAGTACATTGAACCGGGTAAGCGTCAGTTGCGTGTTGTCTTTGATGAATTCAAGAAGATTGCCAAGGCGACTTCGCCGAAGACCTTCGACTTCATGGACAACGCACTGGTATAAATGCAACCGATATACGTAAAACATTATGCAGAACCCGAGTCCTTTGCTCGGGCTTTGGGCTTTGCTTACGATGCCTTGGTGCATGGTCCGGTCAAGTTCGATCCCATGGTAACATGGAAGTCCTTGTCGGAACGTGTGTCCCAGGGAATCTATATGGGCGAGGGTCTGCTCTTGCCGCATACGCGCGTGCCGGGACTTCCGCAGCCTCTGTTTGCATTTGCGGTTTGTCCGAAGGGCTTTACCGACATCGCTGTAAAGCAAGGACAAGTGCCGCAATACATTTGCTTGCTGCTTTCTCCGGCGGAGTCTGCAACGTGTCATACACAGTTTATCGCTGGTATTGCGCGCAAACTGCTGAACCCGCAGTGGCGAGCTCAAGCGCTGGATGCAAAAACCCCCGAACAGTTGAATGCTCTGTTCGAGGAATGATTGCTTCGCATCAATGATGCTCGCAATGACGTTCTTCCTGTAATTAATTAGTATTGCACGCTTCCGCCTACCATGGCGCGGAAGCCTTCGTAATCGCCAAAGTAACGGTCATAGCCCGCGCGGAATGTCATCCATTCCCACGGCTTGATTTCGATTTTACCGCCAACTTCTATGTAGTGCAAGGTGGTCTTGTCGTTCAAGAACTTCTTGTCGGTGGCGCTTTCGGGCGTGTGCATGTCGGTAATGTTGCCGCCGAAGGCGGTGTCTTTGGCGACGGCGCTTGCATGCAGCGTTCCCTTGAACAAGGCGTCTTTCAGCAGGCCGCTTTCAACTTTATAAGAACCGCTGACTTCGCTGTAAACTTCCTGGCTGTTCGGGCCGAGATCGGTGCCGAGGCTCTGGGAATAACTGCGGTACGTGTAGCCACCGCCCTTGTGGTGCGTGTAGACCCAAGGTTCAACGCGGGTGTATTCCAAGTACCAGTTCCAAAGCGTGCTGCCGAGCTTAAGGCTGTCGCGGGCGACGCCGACAGAGGTGGCCCACTTGTTGCCCCACCAGCCGTCATCGAACATAGATGTGGGGGACTTCATGTCGTCCCACAAGAGTTCTCCGTAAAATTCCCAATGAGGAATCGTCTTCACGCTCAAATCGAACGCGAGCGAAATATTGTCTTGGTCGCCCTGCAGGTGTTCTTGGAAAACGTAAGGAATGAACGGAATCACATAGGCCCATTCAAATTCGCGACCGGTGCTATCGGCGTCTTCATTCGGGTTCGGGATCTCTTCGGTTGTGCTCCCGTAGAGGGCGGTTTCCGAAAGGCCCAGTGTAATGTTCTTGGGCAGGCTCAAGTCCAAACGGTGTACGTGCATGTACTTGCCGAAGTTTTTCTTCTCGAAAAGCTTCATGGCGTACTGCGAATAAACAATCGGGCCTAATTCAAACTGGTAGCCGAAATACGGCGTGGGGGCGGGCTCGTAAATGCGGCTTGTTGAATCTTGCCACGGGCGGTAATTGCTCTGTTCGCCACGCAGAATCACGTGGTTGCGGCGGGCGGGACCCATGCTCAAGTAATCGAATCCGGCAAGGAGCTTCACGGCGTTCAAGTCATAGCTGGCATTAGCTGCAAAAAGATCCCAAGTGCGTTTGTTGTCGCTCTGCTTGTTGTAGGGGATGCCTTCGCTCGGGTTGTAAAAGTTATCGTAGATTTCTTTATTTGTGTGGTCCGTGCTCACCTTGACGCGGGCGTTGAACAAGAATCGTTCGGTAAAGTGTCCGTTCAAAAACAGGCGCACCGAGGCGGAATTGTCGTAATGCGTAGGGGCATTCGTCAGGTTCGTAATCGCAAGGGTGTCAAGCAACTGTGCGCCAATATTCACCTCGTGGTGGCGCGCGGAATCGGCGAACGTAAAGTGGGCGGGGCTTTCGTTGAAAGGACTTGTGGCGTTTGCAGCATTCACAGAGACTGCAAAAAACAATCCCCAATAAAGATTTTTAGTCATGAATTTCATAGTAGCCACCATTGCTTTCAATGAATTTCTTAAGTCTTTTCGTAGAAAGGGTAATTTCGATAATTTTCAGAACGCGATTGAGCTGGCGACGCTTGATACGTATGGCAAGCGAAATCAGGAATCCGGCCCAAATGCCGACAGCGGGGAATCCGTTGCGCTTGGCAAAGTGAATGCGGTTGCGTATCATCAGGCAATCGATAAAGAAGGGAACGCATCCCTTGGCGTTTTCACTTCCGGTACTTGAGCCGATTCTATGGCTGACAATACTTTCGGTAGCCCAGGCAAGCGAGAATCCCGCTTTCTTTGCCCTATAGCAGTAATCGCTTTCTTCAAAATACAAGAAAAAATCTTCGCTCAACAAACCGACTTTCTTAATGCATTCGGGCGAAATGAGGAACGAAGCGCCTTCGATATAATCAAAATGGGGGACGTCCGAACCATGGGGCGCTTGAGGGCGACCAACCGATGCGAGCTTTGCATGCGTGGTTCCTGCGCCACCGATGTAGTTGCTTTTTTCGTCTACAATCAAGGAACCCGTAATGCCTGCACCCGATTCTTTCGCTTTCTGCAGCAGTTTTTCGAGGGCGGTTTCCTTAGGCTCGGTGTCGTTGTTGATTAGCCAAACGTATCCGTCAAAGCCTTCGGCCTGTGCGGCGCGCACGCCTTGGTTGTTTGCGGCGGCAAAACCCACATTGTGCTTGTTCCAAATGAAGTTTACGGGAATCGAAAAAGTTTCGCCTTGAAAAATCTTTTGGGACTCTTCGCAAGTCGCGTTGTCTATTACATAAACAAGATCGGGTTTGACGGTGCCACGTTCCAAGGCGTGTAGGCACCTTACCGTCAAGGCCGCATTCTTATAGTTGACAAGGACTGCGCAGGTTTGCATTACGACCTTCCCATGAACTTGGCTGCAAATTTAGCGCCGATGATTCCGTACAGGATTCGAGGGAGTATTGCGGTTTTCGACGTTACGTGTGGGTAAAGCGCCTTCGCATTCTTGACAATCCAGAAAAGGTAACCGGGCAGAATAAACTTTGTGAGTCTGCTTTCGACATAGGAAATATAGACGTTCAAAAATTTCTGGTCGGTAGCGCTCAGCTTCTGGTAATGCGGCGTTTCGCGCAACATCTTGGCCCAGCCCAGGTTCAACTTCAGGTTTCCGGTCCAAGTGTGCGTGTGACCAAGCCCGATGGCGTTAGAACCATGAATGCGGTATTGAATGACGGGCGCCTTGATTGATGCGTAGCCGTTCCTTGCAGACGCACAGAATGTAATCCATTGGTCGTGGACAGGAACTGCAACGGGAATCGGGAGAATGTCCTTGAGAAGGCTTGCGCGGAAGAGGACCATGCAACCGGTCACGTCGGTAAAGCCGGTCATGATCGCCTGCAAAGAAAGGTGCTCGGGAATCTGCCCGAGGGCGCGCCAAGAATCGGCGGTCTTTTTTCCGTCGGCATCGATGACTTCGGCATCGCCAAAAACAAGATCCACGTCGCGGCTTTCGATTTCCTTGATCAATAGCTCATGCTTTTGCGGAAGCCAAATGTCGTCTTGGTCGGCAAGCGCAATGTAATCGTTTTCATCAAGAATCTTCTGAGCTTCTTCGAGGGCTCTTGAAAATGCGGCACGGTGCCCCTGGTTGTGTTCAAACTTGATAATCTTTAAGGGGAGCCTGTCGGCGTAGCTTTCGAGGATTGTTACGGTCGAATCGGCAGAGCCGTCGTCAACGACAATGATAGAATCCGCAGGTCTTGTCTGGTTGACTAGCGAATCTAGCATTTGCGAAAGATATTTTTCGCCGTTGTACGTTGCCATTACGATGCAGAGTTTTGCCATAGCCCACAATATATAAATATAATGTTATATTTTAAGCCATTACTGGAATTTGATTATGAAGAAAATCCTGTTTATTTGCGATAAGAACGAATGTACCAGTTTTGGCCGCCTGACGTTGAACCTTGTGAGGTCTGTTGCCAAGGATTTTGATACGCATGTTCTGTGGATGAAGACTCCCAAGTTTTTCCCGAATCCGGAACATACGGCCGAAGGCGGCAAGATTGTGGCCGACCCGAGTACGTATACGGCTCACGAAGTTTGGGTGAAGTCTCTTTATACAGGTTTTCTTAGCCTGCGCAAGCCCGTTTACGATTGCGTCAGAAAAGTCAAGCCCGATGTGGTTTTCTTTATTCGCCCTGAACTCGGCTTTTTGATTTCGTCTGCCAAGAAGGCGATTGAAAAGAACAAGCGCGAAGGCGGTCCTGATGCAAAGTCTGTCTTGTACCTGCACGACGACTTTGCCGAAACCCAGTACCCCCACAGCATCAAGTTTATCTTGCTGAACAAGTTCTATATCGACCCGACAATCAATGCCGATTGCTTCGTGTTCAATTCCGAATGGACCAAGAACGCCGTGTGCAAGCATTTTGGTCCGCGCATGGCAAGTGCTCCGGGTGCGGTCATTGGCTGCCCGATCGATGGAACTGTGTTCAAACGCCTTGAAAAGCCGAAGACTGCCGAAGAACGCGAAGCTTTCCGCCGCAGCTACGGTATCAAGAACTACAAGGCCATGTGCGTGCATGTGGGGCTTGCCGAACCGCGAAAGAATGTGGAAACGTACTACGAAATGGCCCGCTTGCGCCCTGATGTCGCATTTGTCCGCGTGGGTAAGTTGACTCAGCATTATCGCGATATTATCAACGCGAAAAAGCTTTACAACGTTTTCCATTTCCCCGAATTTAACGCCCCTGAACTGCGTGAATTCTACTACCATGCCGAACTCATGGTGTACCCGAGCCTTCTTGAAGGCTTTGGCCTTCCGCCTGTCGAGGCAATCAGCTGCGGTACTCCTGCCGTTGCCGGTGGTACGACTTCGCTTCTCGAAAACTTGGATGGCGTGTGCCCGCTCATTGATCCGCCGACTGATGCCGAGGCTTACGCCAAGGTTTTGGACCGCGTGCTCGCAGGCGAAAAGGTCGTAAACGAAGAAAAGGCCCAAGAACTTTTGGACCGTGTTTCTATCGAAGCTTATTCGAAGCGTGTTGTAGACTTCCTGAATTCAATCGTTTAAATTCAGGAAGCATATCTCGAAATTTATTTATTGCGCCACACCTTGATCAGGCTGTGGTTTTTGCGCGTGGCAAGCCAGAGTGTGGGCCAAATCAAAATCAGGTCGCGAATCAGGCTTGTCCAGGCTTCGGCCTTGTCGTGGGCGTCGCCGTCTTCAAGTTCAAAGCAGCCGCAAGTGATTCCGAGGTCGTTGCCCAAGGCCCAAGTGAGGGCGATGATGAAGCTCACGAACATCCAGAAAATGGCGAAGGCCGATTCACGCACGAATGGCGTTACAATCATGGCGAGGCCAAACCAGAATTCAAACTGCGGGTAAAGCAGCGCAAAGAAATTGTTCACGCTTTCCAAGTGCAAAGCGGGGAAGAACTGGTACTGCGCCACCAGAACCGCAAACTGGTGCGGGTCCTGAATCTTGTAGATGCTAGCAAAAATGAACATGCCGCCGATGCCCACGCGGAACAAGGTTTCGAGTGCACGGATGGCGAAGTCTTTTTGCAGGCGGTAAGCCGGAAAACAAATGCCCGTGGCGATGATAATGGCGGCAAGTCCCACATGAATGTTGTAGCGGTAAGCCTTGGGCCAAATGTCAATCAGCCAATCTTGGTCGGTAAAAGTCAAGAAAGATTCCGGGAACGAAATCTCGGCGACACCGATGGCCACAAGAATCGAGGCTACAACGAGCAGTACTGCAGAAATAATCGTCTTCTTCATTACAGCACCTCGTCCGGCTTGGCAAGAATTTCCTGGCTGCCGATCCAGTCGACCGACTTGGAATCTTCAACGCGAATGTTGTTGATGACTGCAAGGGCAATGCAGAATACAGCAATCCCGAGCAAAACAATCCAGTTCAGGGACTTCAAATAACTTTTGAGATAATCGAATACTTTAAGAGCAATTGATTTCATATCCATAAGATACAAAATCTTCAGTCTTACTTAGTCCACAGGCTCTTTTCTTTTTCAATAAACTTCACGAAATCTTCGGGGGATACCGGCTTCGAGAAGAAATATCCCTGAATCACGTCACAACCCATTCTTCTGAGGGCTCGCAATTGGGATTCCGTCTCAACGCCTTCGGCAACGCAAGGAACCTTCAAGAACTTGGCGATGTCAATGATCAGTTCCACCATTCGCTTGTTCTTTTCATGCTTTTCCATGCTGCGGACAAAAGACATATCGATCTTTAGAATGTCGATAGGAATTTCGGTCAGCATGCCGAGCGAAGAATAACCGGTGCCAAAGTCGTCCATTTCGATTTTGAACCCTTTTTGTCGCATGCTTTCGAGAACTTCGATTAAGCCCTGTGCGTTTTCGGCGTAGGCGCTTTCGGTAATCTCGATCATGTATTCGCTAGGCGAAAGGTTGTTCTCTTTCAAAATGTTGCAGAACTTGTTTTCAAGATCCGGATCGTAAATGTCGATACGTGATACGTTTACCGATACGGGAACGGTAAAGTCGTATTCGTCTTTCCAGCGGCGGATTTGGGCGGCAGCCTCTTTCCATACGTAGTAGTCTACCATCTGAATCAGACCGTTTGATTCAAACAGCGGAATAAAGTCGGCCGGGCTGATAAAGCCAAGAGTCGGGTGAATCCAGCGGATAAGAGCTTCGGCGCTGCGTAGGTGCGGCTTGTCGCCCTGAATGGCGTACTTGGGCTGGTAGTAGACCTTCAGGTCCTTGTGTTCGATGGCTTCGTAAATATCCCTGATCAAACGTTCTTCGCGGAGGTGCTTGGTATGCAGGCCGCTGTTGTATGTGGCTACTGAAACCGTAAAGTTTCCGCTAATGCGGTCGCAAGCGCTCTTGGCTCGGTCAAACCATGTTTCGGGGTCGGTTACGCCTCGTTCCACGAATTGCCATACGCCCACTCGGGCTCGGATATTGTTGACCTTGACATGGTGGGCAAGAATGTCTTGAAGATCCTCTTGAAGTTCTTGGTAGCTTTCCTGGTGAATGCAGTAGACGTAGAAAACGTCTGCGCCCGCACGGCAGGCAATGGCATTCAGGGTCGTCAGAATCTGTTGTAGGTAATTACCGATATCTGCAAGAATCTGGTCGCCGACACTGCGCCCGTAAATTTCGTTAATCAGGCGGAAATGCTCGATGTCAATAACGATAGCGTCGCGGTCAGACCCCATGTCTAGCGGGATAATCTGCTTCAGGTATTCAAAGAAATAATCAATGGTATAAAGCCCCGAGAGCTTGTCCCTTTCGGTCTGTTGCACCAGGTTCTTGTTTTCGAACAGGGCCATGGTGCGCACGCAGCGGGCGAGAATGATGTCGGGGGTGTTTAGGGGCTTTCGTATGAACTCGTCTGCGCCCAGTTTGTAACATCCGTTGTCATTGCCGTCCCCAGTAATGACGATGACGGGAATGCTCTGCAAGAAAGTCTGGTTATTTCTTTGCTTTAAAAAATTGATACAGGCGCTGTCGGGGAGGTCCAGCTCCAGCAGAATAAGGGAATAAGTCGTGGGGGCATCCATTAACAAAAGCAACGCTTCTTGTGTGTTGCTGACAACAGTAATGTTGTAGGATTCCTCTAAAACATTTTGCAAAATTTCCTGGCAATCTTGATTATCTTCGATTACCATGATATTCTGTCTGGATTTAAACGACCGCATTATATTTTCTCTCTTCTGTAAGATAAATATATGTAAAAATGTTTCGTCAAGGGTTCTTGAAGGGCCTTTTATGCCAGATTATGCGTGTTTTTTCCTAATTTTAACTTCGCTAAGATATGGAGATATGTGTGGAATTTATTCCCGAGTCTATCGAAACAGAATTTGTTAAAAATGAATTTGGCACCACTAAATTTGTCGGCCCGGCGAAGGCTGTAATTGGCAATAACCTAATGCCGCGTAGCTACGATTTAAAAGGTCGTAACATGCATGGAAAAATAAAGGCTAAAGGTGTTTACTATGAAAAAAGAAATTAAGCGTAAAAAGAACTATTCTAAGCCGACAATGACGGTGCAAAAGCTTAAACAGAATGTTGTCTTGCTAGGCAGTTCTAACAACGACGATATTGTTAATGTTGAATTTGTAAAGTAGTACAAGACAAAAAAAACACCCTGCCGAAGCAGGGTGTCCAAACTCTTGGTTTGAGTGGTTACTACCTGGAGTAGTATTCCACGACGAGCTGTTCTTCCAGCTTGACCGGAATCTGTTCGCGGAGCGGGAGCTTCACGAGCGTGCCTTCCATCTTGCCGGCGTCGACAGTCACGTATTCAGGGACAGCCGGAGCGTTAGCAATGGCTTCCTTGATCTGCACGTGTTCCTTAGAGCCTTCGCGAACTGCAATCACGTCACCGGCCTTGATCTGGCGAGACGGAGAGTAGCTGCGGACACCGTTCACGGTGAAGTGGCCGTGAGCGACATACTGGCGAGCTGCAAAAATCGTGCGAGCAAAACCCATGCGGTAGACAAGGGCGTCAAGACGGGTTTCGAGCAAAATCATCAGGTTGTCACCAGCAGAACCGGCGCGACGGTTGGCTTCGTCATAAGCCTTGGCCAACTGAGCTTCGGAAATGTTGTAGGTGAAACGCAGACGCTGCTTTTCGACGAGCTGCTGCTTGTACACGGAAGAAGACTTCTTGCGGGTCTGGCCATGCTGGCCGGGTGCAAAGTTACGGCGATCGAGAGCCTTCTGAGTCTTCTGAGAGACGGCGAGTCCGAGAGAACGGGCTACCTTACCTTTTGGTCCACGGAAAGAGGACATTTTTACCTCGTTAAAGGAAGCTCTTTGGTTAACATGCATGTTGGCAGAGCTTGGCGCGACATGCACTCATTGGTGCGACATATATAGAAATAAATCTGCCGATTTTCAACTGAATCACCCCAAAAACAGCCCGAACCACCCCTTTAGGTCGCCACTTTATTATATTAGGGCCATGGATTGGAACGAAAATCAGCTAAAAGAACCGCGTTTGATTGATATCCCTATTGCCCACGACCAGCGGGGTAACCTGAGCGTGGTCGAGGGGGGCGAACTGGTACCTTTTGATATCAAGCGCGTGTACTACCTGTATGACGTTCCCGGCGGAACGACCCGTGGCGGTCATGCCCATAGGAACCTCCGCCAGCTGATTATTGCTGCCAGTGGCAGTTTCGATGTGATTCTGGATGACGGCAAAAAGCGTTCCAAGTATTCTTTGAATCGCTCCTACCATGGTCTTTATATTCCGACCATGCATTGGCGTGAAATCGAAAATTTCTCGTCGGGTGCGGTGTGTATGGTGCTTGCGTCGGAACATTACGATGAGTCCGACTACATCTACGATTACGAAGACTTCAAGAAAGAAGTTACTTCTCGTATCTAACGTTCACGCAGGGGAGCGCCCCGAACGATTCCTTGTAGTGGAATAAGTTTTCGTTCAAAAAGTTTCCACCGTTTTCGGTAGAAATGCCCCAAGAGAAATGCCTGAATCCTTCCTGGACCGCTTCGCGCAAGGCGAAAAGGTTCATGGGCGTCGTGTGGTGGAATTCAGTAAAGCTTTCGTCGGGCGAAATGTTCTGGTCGTGCAGGACTTTTGTCTTTCCAAAAACAAATTGAAGCATCCCGCATACGTATCGACCGCCAAAGAATAAACCTCTGAAACGAAGATTTTCAGGAATTCTTTTTTTCAGGTCCAGTAAGTCTTCTAGCGTGTGGACCGGCTTGACATGGTGCTTTTCTTTTGAAATGGTCAGAAACTTGTGGAAGGTGGCAATTTCTTCTTCCGACTCCAAAGCTCTGTATTCCCAGCGGTCTTTTTCGGGCAATTCTTCAATAAACTTGTTTGCAGCAACCCAAAGCCTTCTTTGATTTCGGTTGCAGTTTTCTAGAGGGTCGACGCCTGTAGATAGGGGCGTCTGGCTGCTCAGTTCCGTATGACGGGTATAGCCCAGGTGCTCAAGAACATATTCAAGCATGTCTGGCGTTTCTTCTGCAAAAAGTGCGGGCGTGATTTTAAGAACGCTGTGCTTGAAATTTGCAGTCAGGTATTGGTCCGCCTCTTGAAGAACTTCAAAAAGTCTTGCCCCGGTATAGTATGGCTTTGCGATAATGGGACCGCCAAAGGTTGACCCTGCATGCGACACGAAAGTCTGCTCTTTTTCAACTCCCGGAAAATAGGCGACGATGGTTCCGCTCTTTTGAAGCGCAAAACTGGCTTCGTTAAAACGTCCAGCCGGATGGTAGTTTAGAAAACGCCTTGTTTGCAGGAATGTCCCGTTCGCCGATTCTTGCATTACAAAATGGTCGAATCGTTGGTCTAGTTCGGGGCTGTAGGGCAAAATTTCGTACATGTTCTTTAAAATAGAAAATGTTAATTTGCTATTTTCACAAACAATGATGAATGTCCCGTTTTATTCGCTGGATTATGTGAATCGTGCCTTGGGTGATGCCCTGCGCGAATCTTTTTCTGATGTTCTTGATTCAAAGTGGTTTATTCGCGGAAATCGTTGCCGTGAGTTTGAAGAAGCGTTTGCCTCCTATTGTGGGAAAAAGGCTTGTGTCGGTGTGGGCAATGGCCTTGATGCGCTGACCTTGATGTTGAGGGCGTCTATTCAACTGGGTCGCATGCAACAGGGCGATGAGGTGATTGTTCCGGCGAATACGTTTGTGGCGACTGTTTTGGCGGTGCGTGCGGCAGGACTTGTGCCGGTGCTTGTGGAGCCGAATCCTGAAACTTGCGTGTTGGATACGTCCCGATTGGCTGATGCTTGCTCTGCAAAGACTCGTGCCATTTTGGTGGTCCACTTGTATGGCCGATTGACCGATATGCCTGCCGTTTGTGAATTTGCGAAGGCGAAAGGCTTGCTCGTGTTCGAAGATGCGGCCCAGGCCCACGGAGCTAGTGGCGTGTCCTATTCGTCTAATGCAGCGGCCTATAGCTTTTACCCGACGAAAAATCTCGGCGCCATGGGCGATGGGGGTGCGGTCGTTACCGATGACTTGGAACTTGCTCAAGTGGTAAGGTCTCTAGGCAATTACGGCTCCGTCGAAAAATATGTGAACCAGTATGTGGGCGTGAATTCCCGCCTCGATGAAGTTCAGGCTGCGGTACTGCTTGCAAAACTTCCGCATCTGGATTCCTGGAATGCGCGCCGTCAGCAAATTGCGGCCCGCTGCTGTGCCGAAATCAAGAATCCGCTGGTGCGTGTAACGCCTGTTCCTGCGAATCCGAAGTCGCATGTGTGGCATGTTTTTCCGGTTTTCTGCGAAACCCGTGACGATTTGCAAAAGTTCCTGAAAGACCGCGGCGTGGAAACGCTGATCCATTATCCGATTCCGCCGCATTTGCAAGAGGCTTTTAACGGGGCGCTTTCACGTGGTGAACTCCGCCATGGCTCGCTTCCGATCGCAGAAAAACTGGCGAAGACGGAACTTAGCATTCCCATGGGCCCGTCCATGACCGACGACCAAGTTTCTTACGTCATTGAATCAATCAATGCCTATGCCCGCTAACCAGAATTACACAAAGCTTTTTGCCGGCTCCGGAGCGGTCACGCTGTTCAATGCGCTTCGTGCATTTGCAATCAACAAGTTGCTCGCCATATTCCTGCCGCCGGCAGCGTTTGCGTGCGTAGGGCAGTTCCTGAATTTCATGAGTATCGGTTCGGCAACGTCTTCGCTTGCGTTACAGAACGGCTGGACTGCTCTGACGGCGCAGAACAAGAATGACCAAGAAAAATTGCTTGGCATTTGGCGTGGTGGACTTCGCCTGACAACTTTTGCAAGCCTGTTCACCTTTATTGTGGCGCTTCTGTTCTGTTTTATGGCGCCTCTTGAATCGCTTTTGCCGGGCGTTCCGACGCGCCTTGCGCAGGCGGCAATCCTCTTTGCCTTGCCGGGTGTATTTGCGATGAACATCATTACGATTTGTGCCGCCGTCATGAATGGACTTGGCGAAAATCGCAAGTGGGCTCTCATCAATATTGTGACTTCAATATGGCAAGTGCTTTGGGTTGCGTTCTTCCTTTACACGGGGCGCCTTTCGGTGCTTTCGATTATTGCGACTCAGTCCATTGTGGCAGGCATTTTTGCAGCCCAAATTGCAAGCCGTGCCGGTTTTAGTGTAAAGAAAGTCTGGAAGACCGCTCTCGATACGCGTTATCCCTGGTTCTCGTATGTGCTCATGGGGCTTGTTCCGATGGTGTTGGCGCCGGTGGTGCTGACTATCATGCGTACGACGGTGGCTTCTCATTTCGGAAACGATGCCGCGGGCATTTGGCAAAGCGTCTGGAAGGTTTCGGACTTCTTGTTCATGGCGATGTCGGCCATTTTGACGGTTATAATCTTGCCGCGAGTTTCGGCAAGTATGAGCCGCGGCGAGTTTTTCAAGATGTTTAATCCGTTGCTGCTTCGCATTATGGGAATCTCGCTTGCGATGATTGCGGCCCTGTACTTTGGCCGTAGCATCTTGGTGCAGGTGCTGTTTTCGCAGGCGTACATGGGTGCCGTCGATTACTTGCCGCTTCAGCTGGTAGGCGATTTCTTTAGGGCGGGCGGCTTTGCGCTTGCGCTAGTGCTGATTGCCCGTGCCGAGACCAAGGCTTTCCTTTCGGTTGAAATCGGTTCAGAATTCTTGCTGGCTGCAGGAACCTTTGTCGGAATCAAATTCCTTGAATTTAACGGTCCGATGGCGGCGTACGCTTTTGAAAATTTCTGCTACTTTGTGGTGCTCTACGTTTTGGTATGGAGGCTTAAATGGAATACTCCGTAACGAACATGTTTGCGCAAAAAATGACCGAAAACGTTTATGTGAAGGCGTTTGCGCAGGGTGAAGAAACGGAACAACGCGAACTTCCGCCTGTTGTTTCGGTGCTGTTGGCTAGTTATAATCATGAAAAATATGTCGAAGCCGCCGTTCGTTCTGTCATGGAACAGAAGGGTGTCGCCTTTGAACTGATCGTCCTTGACGACGGCAGTAAAGACAAGTCTCCCGAGATTCTCAAAAAACTTTCTGCAGAACTCAAGTTCCGCTATATTCATCGAGAAAATAAGGGCGTTGTCGCCACGTTGAACGAAATGCTCGAACTTGCGCGCGGCAAGTATTTCTGTACTTTTTCTTCTGACGACATCATGCCGCCGGACCGTTTAAAGAAACAGTCCGATTGTCTGATGGCTCACCCGGAGGCGGCAGGCTGCTTTGGGCAGGTGAAGCCGATGAGCGAAAATGGAATTGTTTCGGAAAACCTGGATCCGGCATTTTTGAAGTCTGTCCCTGAAATTAAGTTTGAAGAATTTTTCTTGGGCTTAAAACCGCTGCACGGTTGCGCTGAAATGTTCGTGACCGAGAAAGTCCGTCGCTTGGGTGGCTACGATACACGGTTCTTTTTCGAGGACTATCCGCTATACCTGAAAGTACTTTACGAATATGGCCCACAGCCGGTGTTGCCCGATATTGTGTGCTGCCATTACCGTGATCATGGTAATAATATGCATGCCAATCACAATCGCATGTATGCCGAGTTCTTGCGCATTATAGAATTGTATAAAGACCATAAGCTATACCCGCAGGCGGTCAAGAACTGGAAGGCGAATTGGTTCTCGGCTCTAGCTTATGCACAAAAAGGCGAGGCGTTAAAACGATTGCCGCAGCTTGCGACCTTTAGCTCGGCTTTCTTCAAGCGATTGCCCAAGTTGTTCATCCCGAGAATGTTCTTAAAGTATTAAAGGTAAAGATGATTTCTGTCTGCATGGCAACATATAATGGCGGCAAGTTTATCCGCGAACAGCTCGAAAGCATTCTTTCGCAGTTGCCTACTGATGCCGAAATCGTCATCGCCGACGACGGTTCTACCGACGATACCATGCAGGTAGTTGAATCCTTGAAAGAATCTCGCATTCGCGTGTTGCCTGCCGAAAAGCACCTGGGGGTAATCTACAACTATGAGCGCGCCTTACAAGCGTCTAAGGGCGAAATCATTTTCCTTGCAGACCAAGATGATATCTGGCTTCCGGGAAAGGTGGAAAAAGTCCTTGCAGCTTTGAATGAGGCCGACCTTGTGACGCACGATGCGTGGATGCTTCGTCCGTCGGAATCTTCTTGGACTCGCTCCGGCAAGTTGAGCGATATTCGAGCCTACAAGAGTGGGGTAGTTACCAACTGGTGGAAGAATACCTTTACAGGTTGCTGCATCGCTTTGCGTCGAAGTGTTCTAGGCAAGGCTCTTCCGTTTCCGAAGAATCTCCCGATGCACGATCAATGGCTTGGTCTTGTGGCCGAGAAATATTTCAAGGTGAAGTCAATTGACGAACCGCTGGTGGAATACCGTCAACATTCTACCAATGCAACGCATATCGGGAATTCTCCCGCAGGTGTACTTCAAAAGATTAAATGGCGAGTGAACTTGCTGAAGGCAATTATTTGATGGCCTGAATAACTTCGCCCCAGCCCATTTGCACAATGGCGCCGGCGCGAACCAGATTGCCCTGCGCTTCTTCGTAGTCTTTTAGAATTTGACTCCATTCCGACACATCGCGGCGGAACTTGACATCTTTGTGAATGCGCTTTAAGAGCATGTCCTGTTTCCACTGGGCTGCGGCAGAGAGTTTCTGGCAAGAAACATCGAGAGCGTCCAGGTAGGCGGGGATAGCGTCAAGGAAAGTCTTTTCGAATGGCTTTGCCTTGGACTTTGCCTGTAAGACCAGGTTCTTCTGGTTGATGGCGTTCTTGCGGATTTCACTCATGAGTCGAACAATTCGTTCGAAATCCACTTGCGGCCAGAACAGGCTGAACGGCCACATCTTTTTCCAGTGGAATTTGAACATGGATTCGTGGGCCGTATTTTTGGCCCTGATAAGTTCCTTCAGGTTTTCAAAAATGACCTGCGACGGGAGCATTTCTTTGTTTTCTTGTTCGCTCATGGCCTGCAATATACTAAAAAAGGGGGTGTTTTCTGTAAAATTGCCGTAATTTTCCGAAAGTTTGCTTGTTTTTTTTTATTTTGGAAGTAAATTCTATATGCAAAAAACTTGCAAAAGGATACTTATGGACAAAAAGAAATTCAAAATTTTGATGATTGTCGATATTGTGCTCATTATCGGCTTGTTTGCCTTGATGATGGTTCTGAAGGGTCAGTACAACGACCAGGCACAGAAGACTGTGAAGGAACAGGTGGATGCTTACCTTGAACTTTCCAACGGTGCTGTTCAGGACCAGTGGAAGGCCGTGGACCAGTACGGTATGGCTTGGCGCCTTGTCTATGCAACTCTGACCACTGCAAAGACCGAAGCCGCTTTTGATGCTGCGGTCAAGGCTATCGAAGGCGACAAGGATGCTCGTTTTAAGCAGCTTTCTTACATGTACGAAGCTGCTGGCATTCCTCCTCAGGCTCAGAATTCCATTTACGAAAAGGCCGGCCTTGCCGACAAGTTCCTCTTGAAGAACGAAGGTGGCGTCAAGGAAGTGGCATGCGGTAAGAACTGCGTCATTTCGTTCACGTTTGCGAAGGGCAAGCTGAAGTCCAGCGACTACAGCGCTCTTGCCAACTACAATATGGCCGATCACTTTAAGCTCGAAGCCCCTGCGGCCTACCATTTCGAATAAGGAGTTGTGAAAATGAACGTAAAGAATATTTCTATTGCACTCACCGTTCTGGTTATCGCTCTCCTTGCTACGCTTTTGATGCAGAAGGGTAGTTACGTGTCTCAGGCTACGGAACACTACACCAAGACCACCACTAACTCTTACAAGGGCGCCTCCAAGATCATCGAATACGTGAACAACTCTATCGATGTGAACAAGGGCGTATGGTCCTTGGCTTGCGAAACCGTGCAGTCTGTAAAGACTTCTCAGGATCAGGCTCGCCTGGAAGCCAAGTATTTCCCGGCTACCAAGGGCTCCATGAGCATTGCGAACATGACTCGCCGCTTTGAAGCTACGGGTGCCTACTACATCATTTCGAAGTTCTCGAAGGTCGAAGTCGACAAGAAGACCGAAGTCAAGTCTCTTGCTGGCCTCGTCTCTGTGAACGTGAATGCTCTCGTCGGTAATCCGGGCGAAGAAATCGCCGAAGAGGAAGAAGGCGAAGAAGGCGCTGAAGAAGCTGTCGAAGAAGCTCCGGCTCCGAAGAAGGCTGCAAAGCCTGCCAAGGGTGCCAAGGGCAAAAAAGGCAAGAAGGGCAAAAAGCGCTAATCGCTTGACACTTAATAAGATACGGAAAAATGAAACACGACTCTAAAAAGGGTCGTGTTATTTTTTATGGAAGATAATAAAGCGTTGGCCAAGGAAGGGGAGGGTGCAGGGAGGGGACCGTGCGGCCTTCGCAACTCCGAGCTGGGTCCCCTCCCGCATGTTTTTTCTAAATTTTGCGCGTAAAAAACAAATAGAGGTTAATAATGCTCATTTTACGTGGTACGCCGGCTCTGTCGGATTTCCGTCTCCAGAAACTTTCTTCCGATTTCAAGAGCGCAGGCCTTTCTGTCGCTACCGTTTACGCTGAATTCCTGCATGTGGTGGACCTGTCCGAGGGCCTATCCGATGCAGAAACCGAAACTTTGAAGAAGGTGCTGCATTACGGTCCGGCCCGCGAACCCAAGGCTCTCGAAGGCGAACTCTTTGTGGTGTGCCCGCGTCCGGGTACCATCAGCCCGTGGAGCTCCAAGGCTACTGATATCGCTCACATCTGCGGCCTCCCGGCTATCAAGCGCATCGAACGTGCCATCGCTTACTACGTGAAGTTTGAAGGTGCTGTTCCCGCCGGTGCCCGCGAAAAGATTTCGGCCAAGATTCACGACCGCATGACCCAGGCCGTTTTCGCCGACACCGCCTCGCTCGAAGTCCTCTTCAGCAAGGAAGAACCGCGTCCGCTGAACGTGATTCCGGTGCTTACCGAAGGCCGCGACGCCCTCGTGAAGGCCGACAAGGAAATGGGCCTCGCTCTCTCTCCGGATGAAATCGACTACTTGGTCAAGAACTTCACCGAGCTCAAGCGCAACCCGACCGACGTGGAACTCTACATGTTCGCGCAGGCCAACTCGGAACACTGCCGCCACAAGGTGTTCGGTGCCGAATGGACGATTGATGGTGTCAAGCAGGACAAGTCCCTGTTCCAGATGATCAAGAACACCTACCAGCTCCACAACTCGAACATCTTTAGCGCCTACAAGGACAACGCCGCCGTGATGAAGGGCGCTGTCGCTGGCCGCTATTACGCTGACCCGCGCAACAACAAGTACGACTTCCACCACGAAGAAGTCGACATCTTGATGAAGGTCGAAACCCACAACCACCCGACGGCTATTTCTCCGTTCCCGGGTGCTGCTACCGGTAGTGGTGGCGAAATTCGTGACGAAGGTGCCACGGGTAAGGGTTCCAAGCCGAAGGCCGGCCTCACGGGCTTTAGCGTTTCGAACTTGAAACTGCCGGGTGCAGTCCAACCTTGGGAAAAGGACTTTGGTAGCCCGTCCCGTATCGCTTCTGCTCTCGACATTATGATCGAAGGTCCGCTGGGTGGCGCTGCATTCAACAACGAATACGGCCGTCCGAACATCCTCGGTTACTTCCGTACTTTCGAACAGGAAGTCGATGCCCAGAACGGCAAGGAAGTCCGCGGTTACCATAAGCCGATTATGTTGGCCGGTGGTCTCGGTAACATCAAGCATGAACATATCGAAAAGGGCCACATCGATCCGGGTGACCACCTGATCGTGCTCGGCGGTCCGGCCATGCTTATTGGTCTTGGTGGTGGTGCAGCTAGCTCTGTGGCTAACGGTGCCGGTAATGAATCTCTCGACTTTGCTTCTGTGCAGCGTGAAAACCCGGAAATGGAACGCCGCTGCCAGGAAGTCATCGACCGCTGCTGGGCGATGAACGATGAAAACCCGATTACCTTCATTCACGACGTGGGTGCAGGTGGACTTTCCAACGCCTTCCCGGAACTGGTGAACGATGGCGGTCTCGGTGGTAAGTTTGAACTGCGTAATGTGCCGAACGACGAACCGGGTATGAGCCCGTTCGAAATCTGGAGTAACGAATCCCAGGAACGTTATGTGATTGCTATTGCAGGCGACAAGCTCGATGTGTTCGACGCTATCTGTAAGCGTGAACGCTGCCCGTACGCTGTGGTGGGCGAGGCTATTCCTGAAAAGCACCTGACCCTGACCGACAAGCACTTCGGTACGACTCCGATTGACATGCCGCTCGGCGTACTTCTCGGCAAGCCGCCTCGCATGATCCGTAACGAAAAGAGCCAGAAGCGTCCGCTTTCTTCCACGGTGGTTCCGGCTGATGCCTCCATCAAGGATGTGGCTCACCGCGTGCTTGCTAACCCGACCGTCGCCGACAAGACGTTCCTCATTTCTATCGGTGACCGTTCTGTGACGGGTATGATTTGCCGCGATCAGATGGTTGGTCCGTGGCAGGTTCCGGTTGCTGACTGTGCCGTGACCAGCGCAACTCTCGATACTTACGAAGGTGAAGTCATGAGCATGGGCGAACGCGCCCCGATCGCCTTGATTTCTCCGGCCGCTGCCGCTCGTATGACGGTGGCTGAATCCCTCACCAACATGGCTGCCGCTTGCGTGCCTGATATGGGCCGCGTGAACTTGTCCGCAAACTGGATGGCTACGCCGAACTACGAGGGCGACGGCGCCGACCTTTACGAAGCCGTGAAGTCCATCGGTATGGAACTTTGCCCGGATCTCGGCATTACGATTCCGGTGGGTAAGGATTCCATGAGCATGAGCACCGTGTGGCAGGACGACAAGGGTAGCCACCGCGTGACCGCTCCGATTTCTCTGGTCATCAGTGCCTTTGCTCCGTGCGCCGATGTGCGCAAGACGCTTACCCCGCAGCTGTTGCAGGATAAGGATTCTACGCTCGTGCTCGTTGACTTGGCCCGCGGTCAGAACCGCATGGGCGCATCTATTGCCGCTCAGGTTTACAACAACCTCGGCGACAAGGCTCCGGATGTTGATTCCGCTCAGGAACTCCGCGCCTTCTTCGAAACCATCCAGAAGCTCAATGCTGCCGGCAAGATTATGGCCTACCACGACAAGAGCGATGGCGGTCTCTACACGACGGTTGCCGAAATGGCATTCGCTGGCCACGTGGGTGTCACGCTCAATGCCGGTGCCCTCAAGGGTAACCTGATTGACGCCTTGTTCAACGAAGAACTCGGTGCTGTGCTTCAGGTGAAGAAGGCTGATTTGAAGGCCGTGTTCGAAGCATTTGCTGATGTCGGCCTCGGCGATACCGTTTCTGAAATCGGTACGCTCAACGATACTTACAACTTAATCATCGGTGATTACGCCGAAGGCCTCTCGGATCTCCGCGCCATCTGGAGCGACACGACCCGCCGCATCGCGGCTCTCCGCGATAACCCGGATTGTGCCGAAAGCGAATACAAACTCAAGCTGGAACAGGACGATCCGGGTATCACGCCGAAGGTCACCTTCGACGTCGCGGCGTCTGCCAAGATTGTGAAGGACTTCGCAAGCCGTCCGAAGATGGCAATCCTCCGTGAACAGGGCGTCAACGGCGAACTCGAAATGGCTGCCGCCTTCCAGAAGGCCGGCTTCGAATCCATCGACGTTCACATGACCGACATTCTCGAAGGCCGCGTAAGCCTCAAGGACTTCAACGGTCTCGTGGCTTGTGGTGGCTTCAGCTATGGTGACGTTCTCGGTGCCGGTGAAGGCTGGGCCAAGAGCATTCTCTTCAACCCGAAGGCTCGCGCTGAATTCGAAGCTTACTTCAACCGCAAAGACACCTTCACGCTCGGTGTTTGCAACGGCTGCCAGATGGTTTCTAACCTCAAGGATTTGATTCCGGGCGCCAAGCACTGGCCGCGCTTTGTGCAGAACCTTTCTGAACGCTTCGAAGCCCGTTACTGCTCTTTGAAGGTCGAAGATACTCCGGCTGTGCTCCTCAAGGGCATGGCAGGCTCCGTGCTCCCGATTGCGGTCGCACACGGCGAAGGCCGCGCAGAATTCGCTAGTCGCGAAGCTGCTGCTCCGTTACGTGGACGGCAAGCACGAATACACTGAACGCTACCCGCTGAACCCCAACGGTTCCCCGTTCGGCATCAACGGCCTCTGCTCCGAAGACGGTCGCGCTCTCGTCATGATGCCGCACCCGGAACGTGTGTTCCGTACCTGCCAGTACTCCTGGCACCCGGCAGAATGGGGCGATGACGGTCCGTGGATGCAGTTGTTCCGCAACGGTCGTATCTTCGTCGGCTAATTTTTGTAGCTTAGTGTCGAAATTGCTGTCTTGAAATCTTAACCAGAGGAATTATGAAGGCAAAACTCCTGGCTCTCGTTACATTAGCTTCGCTGTTTGTATTGAACGGCTGTAACGGTATCGGCGACAAGGATACGCTCCTGGCTCGCATCGATGGCGAAAAAGTCTATCAAGAAGATTACGCTTTGCTGTTGAAAAATGAGGGTGGACAACTTAATACCTTCAAGAATCAGTTCCTTTATGACAACCTTTATTCGAAGGCTGCGCTTTCGGCTAAGGCTGTCGAGGAATATCCGCAATTAGAAGACGAATGGAAAGCCTTTTACGCAGACCTTGATATCCGCGTACTTACGATGGTTTACCAGCGTTACTATATCTCCGAAAATATGACGTATAGCGATGCAGAACTCCGTCAGTTCTACGATGCCAACCGTAGCATGTTCCCCGAAGATTCTACCGGTGATTTCTTGATGGTGCGTCCTTTGGTGGCAAGTTGCTACTACGCTTCCAAGAATGCCGAAGCATTTGCGTCTTATCTCAAGGATACTCTCAAGCTCGAAAATCCGACAGCAGAAGATTCCATGAAGGCGAAAAAATCTTTTGCCGCAATTCGTCGTGGGGCACTGCAAGAGGAATTCTCTACGGGAATTCTTGAGAAGTACAAGATTGGGATTCAGGAAATTCCTCAGGTTGATCCGAAGGCTTATTACAATAGGCATCAGGACCAGTTCATGACGGCTCCTGGTTATGAACTTTACCATGTGCAAGCGGATTCTGCAAAACTTGCAACGTTGCTTTCTACAACGCCGACGCTTGAACAGTTCAAGTCGATGGCTGTTGCAAATAGCAAGAATGCCAAAACGGCCAAGGATAGCGGTTACGTAGGACACGTCAAGAAGGATTTTGCTTTGCCTTATGGCATTGGAATTGTTCCTGATTTGGCTTCGGCGCTTGAAGGCAAGGAACCGGGCTTTGTGACGCCTGTGCTCAAGTCTACGGATAATATCTGCCATATTTTCTACTTGGCAGGAATTGATGTAGCTCGCTTGAAGCCGTATGATCGCGTCGATGTAGGGATCGCAAATGGACTCAAGGATGGCTCTTTTTTTGATGTTGATACCTCTGTCGTGTTGATTACCAGGGCAGGGGAGCCCGTGTTCACGGAAGCGGACATGGTTCGCTTTAATGAAACGTTTGTTCGCCGTGTAATGAATCGTTCTCTGCATGATCGAATCGTGTCGATGCTTGCCGAAAATTTTGCGTACGCCGAAGCTGCCAAGGAAGCCCATCTGAACCATAGCTGGGAATACAGGGCCTTGGTGCGTCAGTCTCGCAGGGATTACCTGAGTGAACATTATGTTCAGAAAAAGATCAGCGGAGAAAATATCCCCGAAGATACGCTTAAGGCTTTGTACGATCATGTCGGTAGCCCGATTCATGCAGGTTACGACTACGAAAAGGCCAAGGATGACCTGCGTAAGGTGGCCGCATTCCCGGCAAACATGTATAAGTACGAATATTACATGGGATACCGCTTGCTTTATAAGGACTTGACGTACGAACAAAGCATTCCCAAGATCTACTTCCGCCGTGCTGAAGAATTCCAGAAACTCTTGTCCGATAGGCTTGCTGCAGAAGCCTATTCCAAGGCGACGGTTCACCTTTATGATACGGGCGTTACTGAATATAAGCCGACCATGATTGCTAGCATTTTGATGGCTCGTGCCGATTCTCTGTACCAGGCCGGCAAGAAGTCGGCTGCCTACAATGAATACCGCAAGGTCATGTACGCCTACGCCGAAAATGATAGCCTGTTCGAACATGTCGCTTACGAAATGGCTCAGATCGAGAGCGAAAACGAAAATTTCCTGGATGCAGAAGGCGACTATAACGCTTTCTACAACATGTGGCCGAATAGCCCGAATGCTGAAAAGGCCATGTTCAGCCGCGGCTTTATGCTCAACGAAAACTTGGGTATGAACGATAAGGCTCTCGAAGTGCTGGAAGCGTTCCTCCAGAAGTATCCGAACAGCGAACTGAAGGAATCTGCCCAGTGGCTTGTCGACAACATCAAGAGTAACGGCAAACTTGCCGATGATTTGATGAAAAAGATCGAAGCCGAAGAGTAAAAAACCTATATTTCCCACATCTTAAATCAAAAGGTACCAACTATGGAAATGACATTTGCAATGATCAAGCCCAATGCCGTGAAATCCGGTCTCATGGGCCGCATTATCGACCGTTACATCGCTGCAGGCCTCTCTGTCTGCGCCGTGAAGATGCACCAGATGACTTCTGCTGATGCTCGCGGTTTCTACGCTGAACACGTAGAAAAGCCGTTCTTCCCGGAACTCGAAGCCTACATGACCAAGGGCCCGTCCGTGATGCTCGCCCTCGGCGGCGAAAATGCCATTGCCAAGGTTCGCGCTATCAACGGTGCAACCAATCCGGCTAAGGCGGAACCCGGTACCCTCCGCTACGACTTTGCCCCTTCCATGACCGAAAACGTCGTGCACAGCTCCGACAGCCCCGAATCTGCCAAGCGTGAACTGGACTTCTGGTTCAAGGAAGACGAACGCTACGCTTACGAAATGCCTTCCCTCAAGGCTTGCTGCGTCCTCTAAGTTTCAAAAAATAACCCCCCTCAAGGAGACACAACTCAATGCAATGGATCGTCAAGTATCTTACCTCCTCCATCGGTAAGAAGCAGATCATGGGATGCACGGGTGCCTTTTTGGCTCTGTTCATCTTGGGCCACATGTGTGGCAACTTCCAGCTTCTGAATTTCGACCAGGCTGCGGCTCAGGCATCCTACAATGCCTACACCGAATTCCTGACCGGATTCAACCCGCTCCACTTCCCGGTGAAGATGATTTACCTCATTGAACTGGTGCTGGTGGCCGCCTTCGCTATTCATATCTTCCTCGCCGTTACGCTGAAGATTGAAAACAAGAAGGCTCGCGGTGGCATCGATTACGAAGTCAACGCTCGCAAGGGTAAGAAGACCTTCGCAACCTTCACCATGATCTGGTCTGGCCTCTTCATTGTTGCCTTCCTCGTGCAGCACCTCATGATGCTCAAGTTCGGCGAACACTACCTTTACATGAACGACAAGGGCGAAATCGTCCGCGACATGTGGCTCACCACCATCCAGATGTTTGCTAACCCGGCTTGGGCTGCATTCTACGTGGTCAGCATGTTCGTGATCGGTATGCACCTTTTCCACGCTATTTCTTCTGCTTTCCAGACCATGGGTATCGCTCACCAGAAGTGGACCCCGATCATCGATATCGCTGGCATCGTCTACAGCATCGTTATCGCCCTTGGCTTCGGTATCACCGCTGTCGCCGCCTTCTACCTCGGCAACCAGCCCGAAACCCAGGCCCTGATCGAAAAGTCCCGCAGCCTCCAGCCGCAGTATGAACAGCAGAAGCAGGAAAAGGAAGCCAAGAAGGCTGCCTTCGTGATTCCGTCTGTTGGCGAAGTTGAAGTTTCTTTTAACGCTGAAATTTAAGGAGCCCACTAATGATTCTTGATTCTAAAATCCCCGGTGGTTCCATCGAAGAAAAGTGGACCAAGCATAAGTTCGAACTCAAGCTCGTGAACCCCGCCAACAAGCGTAAGTTCACGGTGATTGTGGTGGGTACTGGCCTTGCCGGTTCTTCCGCTGCTGCATCTCTTGCCGAACTTGGTTACAACGTCAAGTCTTTCTGCATCCAGGATAGCCCCCGCCGTGCACACTCCATTGCTGCTCAGGGTGGTATCAACGCTGCTAAGAACTACAAGAACGACGGCGACTCCGTTTACCGTTTGTTCTACGATACCGTGAAGGGCGGTGACTTCCGCGCTCGCGAAGCCAACGTGCACCGCTTGGCCGAAAACTCCAACCTCATCATCGACCAGTGCGTCGCCCAGGGTGTTCCGTTCGGTCGTGAATACGGTGGCCTCCTCGACAACCGTTCCTTCGGTGGTACGCAGGTTTCCCGTACGTTCTACGCTCGTGGTCAGACGGGTCAGCAGCTCTTGCTCGGTGCCTACCAGGCTCTCATGCGCCAGGTTGCTGCCGGTAAGGTCAAGATGTTCCCCCGCCGCGAAATGATGGACCTGGTCGTGATCGACGGCAAGGCTCGCGGTATCATCGTGCGTAACCTCATCACGGGCGAACTCGAAAGCCACGTGGCCGATGCAGTCTGCCTTTGCACCGGCGGTTACGGTAACGTCTATTACCTTTCTACCAACGCTCAGGGCTCTAACGTGACGGCTGCTTTCCGTGCTTACAAGCGCGGCGCTCTGTTCGCCAACCCCTGCTACACTCAGATTCACCCGACCTGCATTCCTCGCCACGGCGACCTGCAGTCCAAGCTCACCTTGATGAGCGAATCTCTCCGTAACGACGGTCGTATTTGGGTTCCGCGCAAGGCTGGCGACACCCGCAGCCCGGACCAGATCCCCGAAGAAGACCGTTACTACTACCTCGAAGAAAAGTACCCGAGCTTCGGTAACCTGGTGCCTCGTGACGTGGCATCCCGTAACGCCAAGCAGGTCTGCGACGCAGGTCTCGGCGTGGGTAACACCAAGCAGGCCGTGTACCTCGACTTCGCCGACGCTATCCAGCGCATGGGCGTTGCCGGTGTCTCTGCCAAGTACGGCAACCTCTTCCAGATGTACGAAAAGATTACCGACGAAGACCCGTACAAGGTCCCGATGCGTATCTTCCCGGCCATCCACTATACCATGGGCGGCCTCTGGGTGGACTACGATCTGATGTCCACGATTCCGGGCTGCTTCGTTCTCGGTGAAGCCAACTTCTCCGACCACGGTGCAAACCGCCTCGGCGCTTCTGCTTTGATGCAGGGTCTCTCCGACGGTTACTTCGTCATTCCGTTCACCATCGGCGGCTACTTCGCGGGCACCAAGCTCGAGAAGGTTTCCGAATCCGATGCCGCGTTCGAAGACTGCAAGAAGCAGACCGAAGAACGCATCCACAAGCTCCTCTCCATCAAGGGTCACCGCACTGTTAACGATATCCATCGTGAACTCGGTAACATCATGTGGGAATACGTGGGCATGGCCCGTAACGAGGCCGGCCTGAAGACCGCCCTCGAGAAGATTCCGGCCCTCCGTGCCGAATTCTGGGAAAACGTCAACGTGCTCGGTTCCGAAGGTTCCTTCAACCAGAACCTCGAACGTGCCGGCCGCGTGGCTGACTTCCTCGAATTCGCCGAAGTCCTCACTCTCGACGCCCTGCACCGCAAGGAATCTTGCGGCGGCCACTTCCGCGAAGAAAGCCAGACTCCGGAAGGCGAAGCCAAGCGCGACGACGAGAACTTCTGCTACGTGGGTGCCTGGGAATACAAGGGCGACGGTGTCGCACCGGAACTTTCCAAGGAACCTCTTACCTTTGATAACGTCCACCTCGCTACTAGGAGCTACAAATAATGAGCGGACTGAATTTG
>NZ_ONDD01000021.1 GCF_900316465.1 uncultured Fibrobacter sp.
GCAGATTGCGGCGGTCAGAGTGGTTTTGCCGTGGTCAACGTGGCCGATGGTGCCGATGTTGCAGTGCGGCTTGCTTCTGTCAAAATGTTCTTTTGCCATGATTCTATCTCCAATTAGTGAGAGCCCAGATCGGGAGTCGGACCCGAGACCTCTTCCTTACCAAGGAAGTGCTCTACCACTGAGCTACCTGGGCTTAATAGCCTGCTGAAGCGCTCTCTGCTTCAGCAGGCGTTTTATCGTGGGCCGTCGTGGTTTCGAACCACGGTAGGCGTAAGCCAACGGATTTACAGTCCGTCCCCTTTAACCACTCGGGCAACGACCCATTATGTCTAAGCCAAAGATAGGAATCGAACCTACGACCGGCTGATTACAAATCAGCTGCTCTACCAGCTGAGCTACTTTGGCACACCCTAGTTTCATTACTGAACATAGGAGTGAGCCAAATTTAATAAGTTTTATTGGGTTTTGTCAACGAAAATCGTCAAAAAAAGCAAAAATTTTTCATTTTTTTTAAGAAATCTGTCTACATACTAGATAAAAGAGTGTGAATAGATTGTGAATAGTTTTGAAAAGCCAAAAAAGAACCCCTTTTCGGAGGAAAAGGGGCCTAAATTATTCAATAACAACTAGTTATATATTAGTCGTTAAACCACATGTCTTCCATGCTGAGCGAACCGTCCAAAAGGCCCGTACAGATCTCCTTTTTATAGTACACGGCCATATCTTCGAGGGTCAAGGTTTCACCGTCCTGCGATTCCGGCGCCAGGTAAGAAATGGTCGAGCCTTCGCAATATACGCCAGAAATATCGGATTCTTGGCGATAGGCGTTGCAAACCATCGCAAGCGTATCTGCCGGAACTCCAGCATAGGACTCTACCACCCTAAACGCCCCTACAGGCTCACCATTAATACTATAATGGGTAATTTCCATGGCCATAGACCTCGTCGAATAGTCTGCATTCATGCGAAGAGAGTCAGCAGTGAGATTGACGTCGCAGAGCAAGGCCGGTTCGCTAGGTTCAGCATTGCCATTATTCCATCTCCCCGGCAAGTCCGACATCAATTCTTTATAGTTGTCATAGAAATTGTCGCACTGGCTCTTGAACTTGGGCACCATCATGCCAAGTACCAGCGATGACGAAGCTTCGCTCACAGACTCCATTTCACTCTTACCCATCACATGGGAACGGGAACAAGACACCTGCATTCCTTCGTTGTTCGCCTTAAGACCTGCGCATGCATCGTCCGATTCGTCCTGGAACATGCCCGACAACAAAATGTCGACATACATATTGGTAGGGTTACCCACTTCGAAATAGTACACGGCATTCATCGTGGACTGGTATGCCATCACGTCAAAATTCATTTCGAGCGACACATGATTGCCTTGGGAATATACCTTGCAATCAAATGTAGCACTTGACCCCTTGCCCAATTGGCGTTCGTACAAGACGTCGCCGAAACTCTCGGGGCGTTCCCATGCCGAAGAAGATTCATCTGTTGTACAAGCCCCAAAAACAAAGGGCAACAACATGACGCCCGTCTTGAAAAAATTGACCATAGAAATAGATTTCATTTATCCTCCTCAATATTGTACTCTACAATATAGTCTTTTTTGCGGCATTGGCAACAAGTTAATTTAATGAGTTTTATATATTTTAGGCATGGAAATTTGTACTTACAAGCATACCGCACGAATTGAAGTCCGCTACGCGGAAACCGATCAAATGGGAATCGTCCACCACTCCGTTTACGCCGTATGGTTCGAACAGGCCCGCACCGAATACTTCCGCACCGCAGGTGCAAGCTACGCCGACATGGAAGCCGAAGGTTTCGGAGCGCCGGTCCTGGAACTGAACGTCAAGTTCAAGCAGCCCACCCGCTACGGCGATTTCGTAGACGTTGAAACTTCGATGATCCGCGAAGGACTCAAGGTCCGCTTTGAATACAAAGTATTCGTGAACGGGAATCTTTGCACCCTAGGTTCTACACTGCATTGCATGACCAAGGGTGGCCGCCCCACTCGCGAACTGCCGAGCGGTTTTGCAAAGTTCGAATTTGTCCAAGCATAGCTTTCTTTGAATTAAGAAATAGCCGCGAGAAATCGCGGCTATTTCTGTATCTGAATTGAATTTTGGGTACTTAGTATCCAGTTTATTCGCCTGGATCGGGATCAGGAGTGAGCGAAGCGATGTAAGCTTCGTAATCAGATTGGTTTGATTGCTCCCAATTATACACTTCATCGTTTACGGAGCACTTCCAGTATCTGGCAGTTATTCCAACGCGATTAATTAGGGGGTAATCCTTGATTTCATTCAGATTGTCTTCATCGCAAGTTGAAAGAGGCGTAACATCGTATTCGGTAAGCCAATCAAGAATTTCCTGCTTACTTTCGTCGGTTACGGTTGCGTCCACTCCATTCTTGACGAATACAGGATCAGAATCACCGCACTTCAAATTATATCCACCTTCGGTTTCTGAAACAGAACAATCATCGCCATCTTCACCCTTGGCTCCGTTCCAGATAGTGCTCTGCACCGTGCCACACGTGATGATAACGCCATCAATACCACTTACCTCGTCAGTAGTGGGCACTGCCGTGCAACTCGTTCCGTCTATACCGTTCTTGACGGTTACGGTTTTCCCGTCGCAAGTCAGCGTGTAGTTGCCGGTCTTATTATTGTCTTCATCCAGTTCGTCAGCGACGGTGCAACTTTCACCGTCATCACCCTTTAAGCCATCCTTGAGAGTAACGACGCTTTCGCCACAGGTAACTGTATATTCACCGGTAAGATTGTTGTCTTCGTCCTTAACGGCTTCGACAGAGCAGCCGTCACCGGTATCACCCTTGGCGCCATTCAGGATTGTACCCTTCTCTTCATCACCGCACATGATGACAAAGCCCTTGCCGTCTTCTACACCATTTTTGTCTGTGGTGGGCACTGCCGTACAGCTCGCGCCATCTGTACCGTTCTTGACGGTTACGGTTTTCCCGTCGCAAGTCAGCGTGTAGTTGCCAGTCTTCTTGTTATTTGCATCCAGTTCATCAGCGACAACGCAATTTTCACCATCATCACCCTTTAAGCCATCTTTAAGAGTAATGGAGCTTTCGCCGCAAACAACTGAGTATTCACCGGTGAGTTTACCGTCTTCGTCCTTAACAGCTTCGACAGAGCAGCCGTCACCGGTGTCGCCCTTGGCGCCATTCAGGATTGTACCCTTCTCTTCATCACCGCACATGATGACAAAGCCCTTGCCGTCTTCTTCACCATTTTTGTCTGTAGTGGGCACAGCCGTGCAGCTCGTTCCGTCTATACCGTTCTTGACGGTTACGGTTTTCCCATCGCAAGTCAGCGTGTAGTTGCCGGTCTTCTTGTTATTTGCATCCAGCTCGTCAGCGACAACGCAATTTTCGCCGTCGTCACCCTTTAAGCCATCTTTAAGCGTAACGGAACTTTTGCCACAAGTAACCGTGTATTCACCAGTAAGATAGCCCGATGTGTTCTTTTTGGCAACAATGGAACACCCGTCGCCCGTTTCACCCTTAGCGCCATTTGTGAGCGACCCAACCAACTTATCTGCGCACATCACGTCGAAACCTGTTGTTGTCGCGACGGCCGTGCAACTTGTTCCATTCGTACCATGCTGAAGAATGCCCACAGAAACGCCATCGCAGATAATAGCGTAACCGCCTGTCACTGCTTCGGCTGTGCAGCTGGAGCCATCATCGCCATTCTGGAGAGTGCCAATCAACTTTCCGTCGCACATGACGGAGTAGCTAATCGCTTTGCCAAGTTCATCCTTGTTAGGAACTGCAATACAGCCTGCGCCGTCAGTACCGTTGATACCATCAATACCATTACTTCCGGAAAGATTTGTCCAGGATGTTGCATTGCAGAAGAATACAGCACCGACATCCGAGACAAACATAAGCTGCCCTGCGTTAGCGGCTTCGCATGCCGGCAATTCCGATGCGGTGCCAACGATGGACAATCCCGAATCGTTTTTTGAAGAGGTATCGTCACCGCATGCAAAGAACAAGCTTGCAGCGGACAATGCGATGATATAGGAAACCAGTTTTTTCACGTGTCTACCTCAATTTCTATTGAACATTCGCCTTGCAGTTGCCTGGGCGTCTTAAAATTTCAATTTTCTGAATTGCAAAATCAGATACATTCAGGTCTTCCAACGAGAATGTCATAGTCTGTGTTGCCTGACAGTGATTCCTGATTTTCGATTCCCATGTATTGAAGAAGTCGAAATCAAACGTCATGAAAGTGTCAGAACCACTTTTTATAGAAGCGCGGACGTATGCGAAGCCAGAAGCGTTTAACGCCGATCCTTGAATTCGAATCTGATAGGAGTATCCATAATGGAGATTTACAGAATTCTTGATCAAAACGGATCCGCTTTCTTTTGTCGCACCATTTGACTTGAACTGAAGTTCGCAGGAATCAAAACCATTAATTCCAATTTCTGCAGAAGCTCCGCCCTGCGTTTCAATTTCCCAAGCACTGGAACTGCATGACTTCTTGAAGTCACCTCCAGAAAGAACATTGTCGGGTTCTAATTCTTGGCTAGACGGCTGGCCGTTAACGGGATCATACGAATTATTCTCTATAGAAGAGAGTGGATACAAGATGTTAGAGAAGCAACGATATACATAGCCCGTGGGGTTGTATGATTGTACTGCACCTTCATCGCAATAGGCAATCCAGCTGTTGTTTAGGCAAACAAAGGAAATGAGATTGGAAGAATCGGCCATCAACTGATAAACGGTTCGGCCTTCTACGCAAGCCCTTTGCGCATTCAGTTCATTCAGGTAGCGTTCCTGTTCCTGCCAGGCGGCATCCTGGGCGCCCCAGGTGTTTTCCACATTTGCCTGATAGTCGGTACAGGCCGCCATCCCAAGGAACGGAATAATGGATATAATCTTCTTTACCATAATAATCCTTAGAACAGGAAAGTAATTCCCATGCCCACAAGTCCCGCAGCAGCAATACCGATAGCGACATTACGCTTGGTCTGATAATTTCCTGCATCGTCGTAGGACTGCTTGTAGGTGTTATGATTTACCGGAATTCTATTGGCAGCAGCACTTGCCTTGTTATCAAAAATGACGGCGAGAACACCACCTGTAATGGCAACACCGGCGCAAATGGAAAGCGGGATCCAATGGACCTTGATATTTGAAGGCTGTACCTGAGGTTTGGGCTGTGGCGTGGATTTCGCTGCTGCGGCAGCCTGCTCTGCCTTTTGCTGATTGGCTTTGTCAAGGGCTTCTTTCTGTTGCTGTGCGGCAGCCAATTCGGCCTTGACCTGGGCAAGTTTTGCCTGTTCAATCTTTATTTGCTTGGAAGAGGAGGTTCCCTTGCAAGAAGTTTCCACAGGAATCAAACCAAAGTGATCGTTAGCGGTAGAATTGTCCACGGGAATCAAGCCGAAATCTTCGCTTGCGGTGGAATTGTCTACAGGAATCATGTCAAAGTCTTTGACTGCAGTGGAATTGTCCACAGGAATCAAGTCAAAACGCTGAGTCGCAGTTTCCGCTGGCGAAAATGTATTCCATTCATCAGAGTAGTCTGTATTCTGTTGAACGGAAGGTTCATTCTGCTTGGCAGTCTGTTGCGTATTTACAGACTGATTTGAACGGGCTTGCCTACGAACGGCGGCTTTTTTTTCTTCCTTGGTCTTGTAAGACTTGTTCTCGTCACCCCAAAGGTCGTCCTGAGAGGAGGCGCCCCACAAGTCTTGTGCGTTTGAAACGCCGAAGGCTAGCAGGATTGAAAATAGAAATAACAGGCGCTTATTCATTAGAATGAGTACTTCAGGCTAGTTTTGAACGCGAAAGAAGAATAGTCGTATTTGCCGGTTCCATAAATCTGCATGGACAATTCTTCTTCAATAAATGCATGTTCCATGATTTCGATGTTGAACCCACCGAAACCCCTTACTCCAAAATCGTACAACTCTCCCGCATATTCCTCATCGGTCCAATAGGGGCCTTCTTCTACGATTTTAGTGTCAAGAACCATAGTCTTGACTTCTGCACCAACAAACCAAATAAAGCTCGGTTTTGCATTGAAATCCGCTTCAGTAGCAAAATTCAATTCAACACCCTCTTTTTTGGTAATTTTGGAGTAGCCGTAGAAATCATTGGATTCTATTGTCGCATTAATGAGGTAGTTCGCCCCTAATTCAGTGCTCCAGGCAAAATGCTGGGAAAGAACAAAGGCGTGCTGTAGACCGGCATGGATGTATTTGGGATTTTCAGCCGAGCCGATAGGAAGAGTTCCTTCTACAAATAACAGATTTTTTTCGCTGAATTGAAAACGAAGACTTGCAATAGGATTCTGCAAACCGGAAGGATCGGTAAACTGAAATCCTAGATCCATAAGAGCTATTTCCAAGGTGGAGCCTAGAATATAGCGAGCATTGAGATCAAATTGATGCACATCCTCGTCACCAAACGTGATGAAATGGCTTGCCTTTACGGCAAAGCCTTCATCAGAAGCCCTGAAAGGAAAATATCCCCATGTAGCAAAAGAGAGTGTTGCTCCAAGAAGGGGTAAAATGAAAAACTTTTTTGTCATGGAAATAACTTTCCTATAAGGAACTCTTAGTTATTGGGGCTATAGTAGTTGTTCTGGTTGATTGCGTTGCAGGGCTGGCATCCGCAGGTGACGCATGCGCAGGGAACGCAGGCGGGAGCCGGTACAGCGGGCTTTTCGACAACGACTACTTCCTGCTTCTGTGTCTTGGGAGTCCACTTCTTCGCTTCATCAATGTTCAACGGAGTATAGGACACCGCGAGGCCAGAATACTTGCAAGAGTAAGAAGTTGCAGCACCCTTTTGGATAGTGGTTTCTTCCATGCTGACATCGATTACGTCATCTGCAGCAGGATAAACTTTGGTCACGTACTTGAAGAATTCAACGGCAGAGCAACGGCTTTCAACCTTAGTTGCAACCATTCCAAGAGCGTCCATACGTTCAGCGCCATAGGCTTCGAATTTTGCGGAGCCGACGGGAGTGATCGTGTTAATCTTTTCCTCGTTACTGTTCTTAATTAATGCACAACCGGAAAGCATGAGAACACTGATTAATGCGAGCAAACATGTTTTGATATTCATTTTGTTACCTTTCCTTTGTGATTATCTGGTGTAGTAAGCTTCGTTAGCGGCTTGACTGTTATTTTCTTCAACCTGCTCAGTCGTATTTTCTACGGGCTGCTGTTCCTGGGGAACTTCCTGCTGAGCCACGGGTTCTTCTACAGTTGATTCCGAATTGGCATTGTTTGCATCGAAAAAGGCCTTCCATTTCAGAAATTCTTCCGGAGAAATGGACTTGTAGTTAACAGCCAGTGCAGAATACTTGCAAGAGAAACTGGAGTTGGGACCATTCTTGATTTCGGTTTCTTCCATGCGGATGTTGACGATGTCAGACACGTTCTTGTACTTTGCAGTAGCAGCCTTAGCTATGTCAGAAACAGAGCAACGGTCTTCGGTCTTGATAAAGACGGGACCGAGAGTTTGCATGTTTGAAGCACTGAAAGCGCGAATGCGTACATCTTGGGGGTGACTGTATTGGTCGATTTCCGTAACGCGAACAGAGGTCGACGATGCGCAACCTTCGAAAGCGACGGCAGAAAGAATTGCCAAGGAAAAGGCGGAGAACTTGTTCATTGTTTAGATTCCTTTACAAAAGTGATGCAAATGTAATACATTTCTAGTACTTTTTCAAGACGAGTGTAAGAAAATATTTTCAATAGGGAATGAGCGACCGCGGGGGTGCGTAAACCGTTTTTTCGGCTCAATTTGGCTTGACAGAGCCTTTAAATTAGTGTACATTTGTACATAAATAAAAAGAGATTTTGACTTATGGACCAGCCGCTCGCCGAAAGATTACGCCCCAGGAACCTGGATGAGTTCCTAGGCCAGAACAAGATTCTGGGCGAGCAGAGCTTGCTGCGCAAGAGTCTCGAAAACGACAGCGTGCCGAGCATGATCTTTTGGGGACCTCCGGGCTGCGGAAAGACGAGTCTCGCCCACGTGATTCGCCAGCATACCAAAAAGTCATTCGTCGCGTTATCGGCTGTGGCTAGCGGCGTCAAAGAAGTCAAGGAAGTCCTGGCTGACGCCCGCAAGATGAAGGCGATGTTCAAGGACACAATCCTGTTCATCGATGAAATCCACCGCTTTAACAAGGGCCAGCAGGATGCGCTGTTGGGTGCCGTCGAAGACGGCACGGTGACGCTTATAGGCGCCACCACCGAAAACCCGGGGTTTGAGGTCAACAGCGCTTTGCTTAGCCGCTGTCAGTTGATTCTTTTTGCGCCTTTAAGTAAAGACGACTTGCGCACGCTAATCTTTAGCGCCTTGCGCGATCACCCTCGCGGTTTGCAACTGAAGGATGTTGAAGTCGAAGATGCCGTCGTCGATAAACTCATCGCGCAATCCGATGGCGACGCACGATTCCTGCTGAATCAGATTGAATGGATCGGCAAGAATCTGGGCGATAAAAAAGTCATCGACGAAAAGCTTCTCGAAGAATTCCAGTACAAGAAGCCCCTGCGTTACGACAAGGGCGGCGAAGAACACTACAACCTGATTTCGGCGTTGCACAAGTCCGTGCGCGGAAGCGATCCCGATGCCGCCCTCTACTGGCTGCACCGCATGCTGCAAGGTGGCGAAGATCCGCGATTCATTCTGCGCAGACTCATGCGCATGAGCATGGAAGATATCGGCCTTGCCGACCCGAACGCGCTTCTGCTTGCTACGAGCGCCCGCGAAGCCTACGACTTCATGGGAATTCCCGAAGGCCTGATTGCCCTCGACGAACTTGCGATTTACCTTTCGCTTGCTCCCAAGAGCAACAGCGTGGAACTCGCAGGAATGAAGGCGGATTCTATCGTGAAGCAGACAGGCACGCTCCCTGTGCCTCGCGCCTTCCGCAATTCGGTCACGAAAGTCGGCGAAAAATTGGGCTACGGAATCGACTACCAGTACGATCACGACAGCCCCGGCGCTTACTCCGCTCAAGAACATCTGCCCAAGCAACTCGAAGGCACCGAGATTTACCAGCCCAAGCCCTACGGCAAGGAAAAGCAACTCGGCGAACGCCTTGCGCAATTAAAGCAGATTAAGAAAGAAAAGAAGAACGCTTAAGCGAGATAACAATCCGCAATCAGGTTTACATCTGCCATCAAAATAAATTTATTTGAAATACATTGACAAATTAATACGAAAATTCTAATATCCGGATGTACTCTTTTTTTCTGCGGTAAATAATGCATCCCTCCATTATCAAGTTTTTTTATTCTATTTTCATTCGTTTGCAACGCTTTCGCAATAATAGTGGAAACAATGGATGAACAAATTGAATCTAAAACGGCAACAATTCTTCGTCTTCGAATAAATAACGAATTTGATACATATTTTTACAATATTAAAGTCAAATATTTCATCCAGAAAACTGATTCCATTGTCATAGATAAATACGATTTGCCAGGAGCGCAAATCAGTTTAGATTCGCTAAACGAGAATGTTTGGACCATAACAATCGCCATAGACTCCATACCACCAGGAATTTATCCCTATGAAGCTGGCTTTTGCTTAGGCATTCATAAAAAAAATAATTGGATGCCAAGAGACAAGAATAAAGACCCAAGCTATATAGCTTCAACAAACTTTGTTATCAACGATAAAGTCGAGCTGAATATAGGCGGAAATCATTTACCAAATGCAAAACCACTCGCGCTTGTTTCAGGGACCAAAATGCTTATCAACGATGGAGATTCCATTCCGTTCGCATGGAATAAAGTTCCAAATGCGGAAAGATACAGATTAACCATTTATTCATCAGATTCAACGCAAATATATCAAAAAGAGACATACGGATATAGAGATGCCGTCGTCCTTAATGCAGAGGATTATTTATGGAAAGTCGAAGCAAAAAATTCAACGACAGAATATGGGGGAACAGGTTCGCTGATTAATTCTCTGCATATTGGAAATTTCTCTGCAGGAAGTGTCTTAGAACAGAAAATTCACGGCATCGCCTCCACAACAGGACACAAAGATACTCCGATGCTTGTTGTTGGTTGGGGAGAATTCGTAGATCTCCGGGAATGGGACCATCCCCACATGGAAAGATCATTTTTGGACGAAAATGAAACCAGTTCCTGTTGGGCAATAGCCATAAAGAATCTAAATCAACATTTTGGTGGTAATTTATCTTTGGACGAAATTAGGTGGCACGTACAGAAAGAGACAAGAGGAGTAACCAATACATTTGGCTTTGGATCATCTGCAAGAGCAAAAGGGACTGGAGATGTCATAACTGGATTAAAATATGCCTTTGATTCTACATTGGCCTATGAAGTTTATACAGCCAAACATCCTTTAAATTATGATGATGTAAAAAGATATCTGAATAACGAACAAGAGATTATTATAGGCATTTCTGCCGTTGAAACGAATGGTCACGATATGTTGATTGATGCATATTATACAACAACTGAAGGAAATTTTGTACGGTGCATCAATTTTGACAACCTCGGAAAATCTGTAATCATTTCAATGGACTGTTTATCCAAAATGGTTGATTGGCATATCGTAATGGATGCACCCCAAACAGTCAAAAACATGGACTCCTTGCTTGGGGTAGAAAAATTTGACAAATACAGTTCATGGATAGAATGGACTGATTCAGATAATGATGGAATTACAGATTTTGACGAAATATATCGTTTTGGGACTAATCCAAATCTAGCAGATTCTGATACCGACGGAGTGAATGACAAAGATGAAATATACTCTTATACAATAATGGAAAAAAGTTTATACAATTTAATCGGGGCGCATATAGGAGATTTATCACAAATACGTTTTATCGATGGCATTGATGACGAATACATGGCGGATGTAGACGACGATTGACAAGCATTTTGATGCTAACGATTGGCCCTGGAAACCCAACATCATATTGCCCTCTTTTGATGAAGGAGACTCTACTCTAATTGTTCATCATAATGACACTTGCTTTTTAAACAACAATGATCATTTTGACAAACTAAAAGTGGAATCGGGCGGAGTTATCTATTTACCAACAGGGAATCTTTATATTGGAATCATCTAAACACAAAAGGATCCTAAATATGAAAAAAAATTTATTTTTTCCATTACTTTTGGTATCGGCTGTTTTTGCTGACACCTACTGCCGTTTGCACGTTCCTATCGAAATCCATTTTCTCAACTCTACTATTTGGCATAGCAAATATTCATTTTCAGGCTATTATTACACAGATGACAATGACACCCTCGCAGATGGTTATAAATGTCTTAAGAAAGAATCTGAAAAGGCTTTTCTAGATTCGAACGTGTTCTTTTATAGAGGTCATATCCTTGGAGAACACAAAAAACCTGGAGAGCAGATTCTTTATGTTTTTCAGGTTAACACTTCAACTTATAATATAGGCGATGTAATCAAAGACGAATTTATGCATTGGCAAGAATGCGGAATGTTAAGTTTGACCCATGAAGAAGCAGATAGTCTATCGACCTTTTTAGCAGATTCGCTAAACAACTTCTATAATGAATTGAATAGTTTAGAAACTGATATGTTTGCTTATTATCCCTATTCATATGACAACCCTGACCAAATTATAGAATGGACCAAAAAGGCTTGCCAATCGGCAGTTCCAATTCAACCTAGAAAACATCCAGACTCTAGAATCACCTTCGAAAACCACTTGGCACATATCCCGCCCACCCTACATGGCGAAAAGTATTTCGTATTCGATTTGAACGGGAAAACCATCCAACAAGGCATTGCTGAAGAAACAGTCCGCATTCAGCAGACACCAGTCATTTTAAAGATCGGAAGTCAAAATCCCATTTTGCCAAAATAAAGCCTTACATACGGACGATTTTCAGGCCAAGCCAAATACCGTAACCGCCTTCGTCTGTCAAATCGCCGTCAAGGCTTGCACCACCATAAAAGTTCATGCCCATGGCAAGGCCCACATGCATACGCTCCGACACCGGCCAAAGGTATCCAAGTTCAAGCATCAGGTCTTCGCCAAAGCTTCCGATTCCGCCGCCACCGCCTAAAACAAAATTCACGGTACCGGCAATATAAAATTCCTGAAAGGCTCCACCCACATAGAAGAACGGGTAAAGCACAATGCCCGGGCCAATACCCAAAAGTATGGATTTCGGGACATCATCGGAATCAACATTTTTCGTTCTTCCGGTCAAATCGCCTTTAGTGATTTCTAGTTCAAGATTCGCATAGGGAGCAACCATGCTCTTAAATATGCCACCGAATTTAGCCGACAAAAGCACTCCGTATCCAGTATAACCGATAAGCTTTTCTTCGTCTACGGTTTTCTTTGCCTCATGCAAGCTGTACATTTTCTGGCATAGCCTGCTGCAAAGAATCGTTGACCAACTGCACCGAATACAGGTGCGAGACAGTCAATGTTTCAGGAGCCGGGTTCAAACTGGTCCTGTGGCAGTTGATATATTTGTACGAACGTCCTGTACGCTCCGCAATTGTTTTCGTAAAGGTATTATGCAGGCAAACACTGGAATCCTTGACATAGCCAAATGTTCCCGATGCATCTACAATGTAGCCGCCCATCGCCAACTGTGCATCTGGCAAAGCGCAATAATACGATGTATCAATATAAGCACTGTCACGCGCGTATTCATAGCAACCGCCGTGAACATAGGTTTGGCCGCTTTCATCACTGCAGTCAATCCTGTCATACGGGCCGCTTTCTTCACCAACGATTCCACGATCATAATACGTAAATACAGTATTGGGCGGGAACACGAAATCAAAGGTATCCCCATGAACTTTATACATACCGACAAATGCAGAAAGATCGAGATCTATCGACTTTTCCTTCTTTTCGCGGTCAACAAGCGTAAAGCGCAAGTGGCCATCGTCATCGACCGGAATGCTCACATAAGACGTTAGAATATAGCCATCATTATTAGCATACATATAGGTGAGGTTGTCGTAGGTATTCTTGTTCTTTTGCGGCAAGTGACGCAACGAGTCGCTATCGCCATACTTTAAGCTATCGACACAGAACGTGCTGAGTTGAGTAGAATCTTCACCGTCCAAATAGTCGCAGTTTACCGTGTAAAGGCGAGCCACATGAGATTCGCTCGAATCGTTCAACTGCAATTCAAGCATAAACGAAGTCGGGCGCTGACGCACCTCGGTAGAAGCCTTACATTGATACGTTTCGCAATAGCTATGGTACATGTAGGAATCGTCACCATTGCACGCGGCGAGGATTACCATAAAAAGAGCGCATACAAGAAGTTTCATCATAACCTCCAAAATAGAAGCCGAACAATCATTCGGCACGCATCTCTAGCGTTAAAATAAATAACGCCTACTTTCCAAAAACAAAGTAAGTAAATTTTTATAAAAAACGAATAAAATACTCGCTGAGCGAAGCATGGGTTAGAACTGCTTCAGCAGCCTAATCCTTTCAGGCGTGTCGGGATGCGTGCAGAACATAATGTTCGCTTTGGCAATCCAGCCCTTGAGTTTCATGTCATTATCGAATTCTTCGTCGGGGTGAATAATGTAGAGCTGCGCCACGTCATTACGGCGCACGGTATCGAGACCAGGGTAATCCGAAATTTTCTGCAAGGCAGAGGCAAGTGCCCAAGGGTCGCCGCAGAGTTCGGCGCCACCTGCATCGGCCACGTATTCGCGAGTGCGAGAAATTGCAAGGCGCGTAAACCAACTGAAGATATAACCGATCGTACTCCAGATAACGACCAAGATTAAAGCGAAGATGATAATGACTCCACCACTGCCACCACCACCACGCCTACTGCGAGAACGGTTGCGGGGACCGCGAAGCATTGCGGAAAGCAGCTTGATAGAAATCGTTTGAAGGGTCGCAAAAATGCCCACGAACACAATGCACACGACCATGAGTCGCGTATCGCGGTTTTTGATGTGCGTGAGTTCGTGGCCCACGACAGCAGAGAGTTCTGCATCGTTCAATTTCTCGATGAGACCAGTCGTGAGCGTGATGGTAAACGAAGGGACATCAATACCGCTTGCAAAAGCGTTCAGGCCATTGTCTTCGACAATGTTAATTTGCGGCATTTCGATGCCGCCCGCAATGCAGAGGTTTTCGACAATGTTATAGACACGCAAGTTGTCCTTGCGTTCAAGGGGCTTGGCATGCGTCGTGTGGCGAATAATAGCGGTGTTTGCACAATAGGCGATAATGAACCACACGCCTACAATCTGGAGCGTATACGGAAGCACGGTCCAAAAAGCGTCCCACACTTCGGGCCAATGCATCATGCCGTACCTCATGTGCGTCGTATGGTCCGCAGGGCAACCACCCTGCATCAGGGGGCAGAGTGCCCCGAAAAAATCCATGACGACAATCGTCGCAAAAACCATTCCCAAAATAATAAGGGGAAACATGCACAACAGCAAAATACTGTTGCGGTTGTTCCGCCAAATTTGGGTTTGAAGGCCGACGTATTTCATTGAAGGCGTTTGCGCCCCATCGCCTTAGAACTTTATTTCGGGAGCCTTGTTGAGCGTATCGCGGCCTTCGGTAGCTTCGTACATGGGCGCACGCTTGAAGCCGAACATGCCAGCCACAATGTTGCTCGGGAATACTTCGCAAGCGTTGTTGAGTTCGCGAGTCGTCGAATTGAAGAAGCGACGTGCAGCAGAGAGCTTGTTTTCGATATCGGCAAGTTCGTTCTGCAACTGCAAGAAGTTCTGATTGGCCTTGAGTTCAGGGTAAGCTTCCAGCGAAATGCGGAGCCCTGCGAGTGCGCCAGAAAGGGCCTTGTCGGCCTGGACCTTTTCGTCGACAGTCGTTGCGTTCATGGCGGCGGCACGGGCCGAGGTCACCTTGTCAAGCGTTTCTTTTTCGTGAGTGGCGTAGCCCTTGACGGTGCTCACCAATTGCGGCACCAGATCAAAACGCTGCTTGAGTTGCACATCGATGTTTGCAAATGCGTTTTCGCGGTTATTGCGGAGTTTCACCAGTCCGTTATACATTCCGATGAACCAGGCGATCAGAACCACCACGACAATGCCAGCAATAATCCCAATAGTCATATTTTACTCCTTTCTGTTTTTTCAGTAAGAAATCTATATAAAAAAGATTCCGGGTCAAGCCCGGAATGGAAAAAAATAAGGGTCGCGCACGGCAAAATAGCGCGAGAATGACTATTTAGGCGTTAAACAGGGTCGTTTACCGGCTTGCTGTAGTCACGTTCGCCAAAGAGGGCCGTTCCCACGCGAATCATGGTCGAGCCTTCTTCGATGGCGACTTCCAAATCGCCGGTCATACCCATCGAAAGCTGGTCAAAGTTTGCAAACACGCCACCCTTCGCGAGGAATTTCTGCTGCAGGTTACGGAGGAATGCAAAGCATTCACGGCTGTCTTCGGCGACACCGGTATTCTTGCCGATGGTCATGAGTCCACGGAAACGCAGGTGCGGATATGCAGCACCGCGCGATTCCAAATCAGCAAGGAACGCCTCGGCTTCGTGCACATCGAGACCGCTCTTGGTTTCTTCTTCGCCGGCGTTAATCTGAAAGAGAATATCCAAAATCTTGTTTTGGGCGGCGCAGACTTTTTCGAGTTTTTCAACCGCTTCGACGCTGGCAATAGAATGAATGCAATCAGCGACAATCGCCGCCTTTTTGAGCTTGTTACTTTGTACAGGGCCAATTACATGGCAACGCACGCGACTGCCATCTTTTGCTGTACGCGGTTCGCTGAATTTGAGCTCGGCTTCTTGCACGCGGTTTTCACCGAAATCGGTGGCACCGAGCGCAATCGCATTTTCCACAGCTTCTGCCGGGTGAAACTTGCTCACCCACACAAGCTTTACCGAGTCGCGGCTACGGCCCGCAATCTTGCAGGCTTCCGCAATCCTTGCTTCGAGAGCAGCAAGGTGCTCACGCATTTCATCAAGTGTGAATTCCATTACTTCTTTTCTTTTTTCGCAGAGTCTGTTTTCGATTCCTTGAACAGCACCTTGATAATTTCGTCAATGTGCTTGTGCGTAAAAATCTTGAGGCCTTTCTTTGCAGGCGCCGGAAGTTCGTTCACGTCCTTCTGGTTCTGCGCCGGGAGTCGCAAGGTCTTTACGCCGGCCTGGAGGGCAGCAAGCGCCTTTTCGTTCAAGCCACCAATCGCAAGGCATGCACCCGTCAGGCTCACTTCACCGGTGAATGCAATTTCGGGCGAAACAGGCTGCTTGGTAAAGGCAGAGAGCAAACAGAGTGTAAGGGCAATACCAGCCGAGGGGCCATCTTTGGGCACAGCGCCTTCGGGCACGTGAATATGGATATCGGTCTTTTTCACGATATTCGGGTCAATGCCAAAGCGGCTCAAGCGTTCGCGAACAAGGCTGAGTGCAATCTGCGCCGATTCCTTCATCACGTCGCCAAGCTTACCCGTCATCAAAAGTGTTCCCTTGCCAGGCAAGAGCATGCATTCAATCGGCAAGATTTCGCCACCGACACTTGTCCATGCAAGGCCCACGATAACACCCGGGCGGCCTGCAGCAGGCAGCTGGTTGTCGAGGTAACGCGGAGCGCCCAGGTAATCTTGCAAAGTCTTTTCCGTCACTTCGGTCGTATACTTCTTGCCCATCACCTTATCTTTTGCACGGTGACGCACCACATTTTCAAGAGTACGTTCCAATTCGCGCACGCCCGCTTCACGCGTCCATTCGCGAATCACCTTCGAAATAATGCCGTCGTCAAAAGCGACATCCTTGCCGTTTTCAATACCGGTGCGTTCACAAATGCGCGGCACCAAGTACTTGCTTGCAATCTGCAGTTTTTCGTGCGGATAGTAACCGGGCAGGCGAACCATCTCTAAACGGTCGCGCAAGGCTTCGGGAATTTCGGCTTCGCTATTTGCGGTCGCAATAAACAGCACGCGGCTAAGGTCGAGGCCCACTTCCATAAAGTGGTCGGTAAAGTCGTGGTTCTGCTCGGGGTCCAAAACTTCGAGCATGGCGCTGGCCGGGTCTCCGCGGAAGTCGCTTGCCATCTTGTCGATTTCGTCAAGCAAGATAATCGGGTTCATGCACTTGGCACGGCGAAGCGCCTGAATAAAGCGGCCCGGCATGGCACCAATGTAAGTGCGGCGGTGACCACGAATTTCAGCTTCGTCACGCACGCCACCCAGAGTAATGCGCACAAAGTTACGCTGCATGGCATTCGCAATCGATTCCACAAGCGTCGTCTTACCCACGCCCGGAGGACCAACCAAGCAAAGAATCGGAGCACGGCGTTCAGTACCCGTAAGTTTCAAGACCGCCACGTATTCCATAATGCGTTCCTTGACCTTGTCGAGGCCAAAGTGCTTGGAATCAAGTTCGCTCTTCACCTTTTTCATGTTGAGCACGGTGTCGGTGTATTCGCCATACGGGAGCGTCAGGAACCAGTCCAAATAGTTACGGCTCACGGCATATTCCGGAGACGTCGGCTGCATCAGCTTCATGCGGCCAATTTCATCTTCAAGCTTTTCTTGAATAGCGGCCGAGAACTTTTTCGCCTTGATTTTCTTGAGCAGCTGATCCGGCTCCGAAGAATTTCCGTTTTCGCCATCCAGTTCATCTTGCAGCTGGCGAATCTGTTCCGAGATAAACCATTCCTTTTGCTGCTGGGCCATTTTCTGGCGAACGTTCTGCTGCACCTTGACCATCATGGTGTCGGTATCGGCAGCCACCTGCATAATTTCAATCAGGCGTTCGGCAAGTTCATCGATTTCGCCAATTTCGAGCAAACGCTGGCGTTCGTCCATCGAAATCTGCAAGAACGGAATCATGCCATAAAAAGCGTTAATCTGGCTATCCATGGTAAACAGGGCGTCTACCATGCCTTCAGAAATGTTCCTGTGCAGCGAATATTCCTTGAACTGCGTCAGCACCGTTTCAAAACGCGGGCTCTTGTCGGAATTTGTAATCGCAGGCTTGTGTGCCGAAACGGTCACCATCAAGAAATTGTCCTTGGTGGTAATGGAACGCAAGTCCACCACACAGTCGCCATCGAGCACCACCTTCACGCAACCGTTCGGGAAGGGAGTCACATTGCTTACATGCGCCAGAATACCCACCGAGTAAAGGTCGAGCATCGGGTTTTCGATTTCTTCTTGCTCGATATTCTTTTGAGCCGAAAGAATGATTTGTCCATCGTGCGATTCAGCGTATTCAAGAGCGCGCAAAGAAATATCCCTGCCGACCAAAATGCGGCGGGTCGTGTGCGGAAATACAACAGCATCCCTCAGAGGGAGCAACGGATACGTTTTTGAAGTGTCTAAAGCCATACATTACAAAGATAGTATCTTTAAAAAAAAGCCAGTCTGCATTTAGTTGCAAACTGGCTTTTGGTTTGGTTAGGAAGTCACTATCGAATTCGAACAGTGTGGCTCTCGGAGCCCACGCGCACCAGGTAGCCGCCAGCGCCGGGGAGCGGCACTACCAGCTGATTGCCAGTCGCAATGGTCTTGCGAATCAAGCGGCCCTGCATATCGAACACCGTAACAGGCTTTGCGTTTGCGCCTTGAATCAGCAAGTCGCGGCCCGAGACAGAAAGGTTGATGCGAGCAGCAGTCACGGCCACAAAGCCAGTCGAAGTTTCGCTGCTCGAAGAAAGTTCTGCTGTTTGCGAAGAACTGGAGGCGACTGTTTCGCTGGAACTAGAAGCGACGCTGCTACTAGACTTCGGTTCGGTATTGCCGTTGCCCGTCACGGTAATCGTTCCGCTCTTGGATGCATTCTTGGAAGCACCCGTTGTCGTCACGGTGAATTTGTATGCGCCCGGTGCAGCTGTAGAAGCGACCGTTCCCGAAATGTAGTAGTCAAGACCCTTGAGCGTACCCGTCACACCCTGCGGAAGGCCCGTTACGGTGGCACCTGTTGCGCCTTCAATCGTGTAGTAGAATTCCACGATAGAGGCACCTTGGGCAACTTCCTGGGTCGCACTTCCCGAGCCGTGCTTGGTGAGGCTAGCCTCGCCCGCGACAGGTGTCTGCGACGAGCTGGACTTGGCAGAAGAACTCGATGCAGGCACAACGCTGCTGCTGGACTTCGCCTGCGAAGAACTCGACACCACTACGCTAGAAGAAGAAACCGGAGTCACCTGCGAGCTACCCGGAGCCGGGAGCGTTGGGCCAGCGTAAGCCTGGATGGAATCACGGAGCGCGTAAGCTTTTGCCTGATTACTCACATCGGTAACGCTCATTTTGTATGGCGGCGTGAATGCGGTTCCTTGGCCTGTTGTGTTGCCAGAGGTCTTTTCGTAATAGTTGTTAATCATCGAAACTTTGGCATCTTCTTTGGACTGATTGTTGTAATCCAAAGGATTTTTTACACCAATGAACACATTGCTTTCGACACGGATGTTTGCCTTCATGCCGGCACGAACGCAATAGCTTGCGGCAGAGCTTGTGTAGAGGTTGTTAACCACATGAACCTGGCCAAATCTCACGCGGGGCATACGTTCCTTTACACCATCACCCCACCAGTTGTGGTGCACGGTAATCTTCAAGGCGTTAGCATCTGCAGTTTTTGAATCACTATTGCCGAAAAGATTGGAAAATTGATGGTTCTTGGATTTGGACGTATAGGTAAACTTGCTCCACGAGACTGTAATATAATCAGACTGGTTTACAATGTCCATGTTGCCGTCGTGCCCGTCGTAGACATGAACATGGTCAATCCAAATGTTTTTTGCTTCATGGTTTATTTGCAAGCAGTCTTCATCATCTTCATCGACCGCACCAACACCTTGCACAGAAATGTTTCGAACAATCACGTTCTTGGAGCCGGAAATCTTGATACCGCTTCCTTTGGACGGCTGAGTGATTGTGACTCCAGGATAGCCGTAAAGGGTAACGTTGCTACCGACTTCCACGGTACCTGCATAAGTACCAGGCTTGATGTAGATTGTTTTGTTACCCGCTTTGGCGTAGCTTTTAAGATCGCTGACGTTGTCAACGGTGACTGTGCCGTAATTGGCTCCGCCAGTGGTGCTGCCGTTTTGGGTCGCCCAGCCCGTCAGCGGAAAATCAGGTGACGTGGCCGCAATCGCGGAAGTTGCGAGGGCTGCGCCCAATGCTGCGCCTACGACAAGAGTTCTAGACCAGTTTTTTTGTGATTTAACCATATCAACCATCCCTTATTTTGACATTTCAAGCCACCACGCCTGAAAATGTTCTCAAATTTCTTCTCAAAATTTATAATCAAAATGACCAAAAGTCAATAGATATCTCAAAAATAAAATGCACTTTTTTCGCTATTCTAGTGCATAAAACAAGAAAATGGCGATTTTGAGTAAAAATCGCCATTTCTAAAATGTTCTCAAAAATATATTTTACAATTAGCTACGAAGCCTTTTTGCGGGTTTTCTTTGCCGTTTCGGCACCGGCATCGAGAGCGACCGTCTTGTCGGCAGTCTTCTTTTCGGGGGCCTTGAGACCGTTCTTCACGATTTCAGCGGTCACCACGAATTCCTTGTTGCCAGAACCCGGCATATCGAACATGGCCTTCTGCAAGGTCTTTTCCATCACAGAGCGGAGCCCGCGAGCACCTGTCTTGCGGACCATCGTTTCGCGGACAATTTCCCTGAGGGCATCGTCTTCAAACTTGAGCTCAATTCCGTCCATTTCAAACAAGCTCTTGTACTGCTTCACAAGGGCGTTCTTCGGCTGGGTCAGAATATTCAGGAGCGCCGCTTCATCAAGTTCTTCGAGGGCGACAGCCACAGGCAAGCGGCCCACGATTTCAGGAATAAGACCGAACTGAATCAGGTCATCGGGTTCCAAGAGCTTGAAGAGTTCGCTGAGCGAATTTTCTTCGGCGCTACGGATATCGGCGCCAAAGCCCATGCCACCCGTATTCACGCGGCGAGAAATAATCTTGTCCAGCGTTTCGAAGGCGCCACCGCAAATGAACAAGATGTTCTTGGTATTCACCTGCACCAGCGGCTGTTCCGGATGCTTACGGCCACCCTTCGGCGGAACTGCAGCAACCGTACCTTCCAGAAGCTTCAAAAGACCCTGCTGCACGCCTTCGCCACTTACGTCGCGAGTAATGGAGGGGTTCGCCGTCTTGCGGGCAATTTTATCAATTTCATCGATAAAGATAATACCGCGTTCGGCGCGGGCCACATCGTAGTCAGCGGCCTGCAACAGGCGCACGATAATGCTGTCCACGTCTTCGCCCACATAACCCGCTTCAGTCAGCACGGTAGCGTCGGCAATAGTAAAGGGCACATCCAGGAAGCGCGCCATGGTCTGAGCCAAGAGCGTCTTGCCCGAACCAGTCGGGCCCACCAACAGCAAGTTCGATTTTTCGACTTCTTGCGCATCGGGGTGAGCCTGTTTGTAGCGCAGGCGCTTGTAGTGGTTATAGACAGCCACAGAAAGGGCAGTCTTCGCCTGGTCCTGGCCAATCACGTATTCGTCCAGGTGCGCCTTGATTTCGGTCGGGAGCGGGAGCGGTTTCGACGAAGCCTCGGCAGCAGCAGTTTCCTGCTTTGCACGCATGCGGTCTTCTTCGATAATGCGATGACACATCGCAACGCAGTCGCTACAAATCTGAACGCCTGCGCCCGTAATCATCTTCTCGACGCGTTCTGCGGGCTTGCCGCAGAAACTACACGTAACCGTCGGGTGATTTTTCCCGCTACGATACATTAAATGCCCTCTTTACGCGGAACAAAGATTTCATCGATGACACCGAAGGCCTTTGCTTCTTCGGGGCCCATATAGAAATCGCGGTCGGTCTTTTCACGGACTTCGTCAATCGACTTGCCGGTATGCTTGGCAACGATTTCGGCCAAGGTTTCCTTGGTGCGCACGATTTCTTTTGCGGTAATCTGGATATCGGTCGACTGACCGGTAGCAGCGCCAGACGGCTGGTGAAGCATAATGCGGGAGTGCGGGAGCGCATAACGCTTGCCCTTGGTACCTGCCGCAAGCAACACTGCAGCCATCGAAGCACAGTTACCAATGCAGATGGTCGCAATGTTCGGGCGAACATGCTGCATGGTGTCATAAATGGCAAGCCCTGCCGACACATAACCACCCGGGCTGTTGATGTACAGCGTGATATCCTTTTCCGGATTCTCGTATTCAAGGAAAATCAACTGGGCCATGACGTTGTTTGCCACTTCGTCGTTAATCGGAGTGCCCAAAAAGATAATGCGTTCCTTAAGGAGACGGGAATAGATATCGTAGGCGCGTTCACCGCGTCCGGTGGTCTCAATGACGGTAGGGATGATCATTCAGTATACCTCTTACTTGTTTTCTTCAGCAGCCGGGCGGACACCGACGATGAAATCGGCAGCCATCTGGATACGGAGTTCGTCGCGGAGCTGGTTGATACGGCCGGACTGACGGAAGTGGCCCTTGAGGGTTTCGAAGTCCACGTGGTAAGCGTCAGCCATCTGCTTCAGGCGAGCGTCAACGTCAGCCTGAGCCGGCTTGATCTTTTCCTTGGTAGCGATGAAGTCGAGAATGCGGTGCTTCTTGATTTCACGGATAGCTTCCGGAGTGAGGCCGTTCAGCTGTTCTTCGGTCGGTTCCACCACGTCCTTTTCGCTCTGGGCGTTGCGGTTCAGCGTCCACTTGATGAGGTCATAGACGCGAGCCTTCGGCACTTCGAACGGGTTGGCTTCGATAATCTTGTCGATAGCTTCGTTGATAGCCTTGTTCTTGGCGCTGTCCTGCTTCTGGTTAGCGAGGCCTTCGGCGAGGTTGTTCTTCAGGTCTTCGACATCCTTCACGCCAATCTGCTTGCAGAATTCTTCGTCCATGGTCGGCGGAACAATTTCGCGCACGTCGGTGATTTCGACCTTGAACTGGGCGGTCTTGCCGCGATAACGTTCGTCCTTGTGGTCATCCGGGTACTTGAAGTTGATTTCCTTGGTTTCGCCGGCAGAAGCGCCCGTGAGGCCTTCATCGAATCCCGGAGAGGCAGATTCGCCGAGGAGAGAACGGAATTCCTTGTTTTCCGGGAGTTCCTGCTTTTCGCCGTCGATCACGACTTCGATGTAGTTACCGACCACGACGTCGCCCTTCTTGGCAGCGCGGTCCACATGTTCGTCCTTGCTCCACATCTGAATCAAGCGGTCGTATTCGGCCTTGACTTCTTCTTCGTGAACGGCGGTTTCCGGAACGGTGATACCCGTGTCAGCATAGCCCTTGATGTCGATTTCCGGGTCCATTTCGACTTCGACCTTCAGTGCGATGTCGTTAGACTTGTCATCCTTGAAGTCCACAACCTTCATGGAGCCAACCGGAATGATGTTTGCGTTCTTGAGCGCTTCCTGAACGAGCTTGTTCACGACTTCGTCCACAGCTTCATGGCGAATGGCGTCGCCAAACTGCTTGAGGATCATGGCCTTCGGCACCATGCCCTGACGGAAACCCTTCATGGACACCTGCTTCTTGTACTGGCCCAGTTTCTTTTCGAAGGGGGCAGTGAGGTCTGCCTGCGGGATGGTGATTTCGAGGGTGCGCACGGTTGCGCTTGTTTCTTTGATTTCTACGCTCATATGAACTCCGAGAGTCTGTTAAAAAGTATTGAAAAACATGCGAGAGGAGGGAGTCGAACCCTCACACCGAAGTGCCAGATCCTAAGTCTGGTGCGTCTGCCAATTCCGCCACTCTCGCGATTTTGCACCCAAAGATACAAAATTTTTCATTTACCGATACCTCCATTCACCTTATTTATCGTTAGGAAGGGCGATTTTGCAAAAGAAAGATGCTAATTTTTAGTCATGGAAATCACACCGACCAAAAGACAACTCTACCCCGATATCGCCTGCGGTTTTCTGATTATCCATATGGTATTCGGCCACATCACGCAACATGCGGGACTGTGGCAAGGGCAACAATCCCTGTACACTTTTTGGTGCAGCCTGATATTTTTCATGATGCCCTGGTTTTTCTTCAAGGCCGGAATGTTCTTTCGCGAAAAACCGACCCTCGTCGAAATCAAGGCTTCGGCCAAAAGGCTCCTGGTTCCCTTTGCCTTATTTTCATTCCTCGGCGCCTGCCTCGAATACGCCGCCAAAATGAGCCACGAAGGCTTTACGACCGTAGGCTTCATTCGAGACAACCTGCACGCCCTCCTTATGGGCGGCGCCCTCGAAAGTAACCCGCCGCTTTGGTTCCTGTTCAGCCTTTTCTTCGCAAGAATCATTTTCAACATTCTCTTCAAAAAACTGCCCGACCACATCATCGCCATTATCGGATTCCTTGCCGCCTGCGCCTTTATGCACGCGCCCCTGGACCTGCCCCATTATTTCGGAAACATCTCTGCAGGTCTATGCTTCCTTGCTGCCGGACATTTCTTAAAAGACAAGCAATTCAAGCGTCCCGTCCTTATAGCCGCCATCGTAACGTTCATCGCCATCTTTGCCTCCAACAACCCGCAAGTAGACATGCGACTCCACCATGTCTCTAGCGGTTTATATTTCTTATGGTTCCCCGCATCGCTTGCAGGCATCGTCATCCTCGACCATATCGCCAAAATCCGCCTACTCGAAAAAATAAGGTTGCAAGCCATCGGCAAGGATTCCATGACCTATTACGTTTTGCACTGGCTCGTCATCGTGTGCGTTTCGATTGTCGTCAAAAGAGTCCTGCCCGACGCCTCCACTGAATTAAAGATTGCGCTCTATACATTCGCTTGCGGAATCATCCTCCCCCTCACCGTCTTTATCCAGAAACGCATCCAATCATGCAAGCACTCAGAAACATCAAGATAGGCGTTTTCATATCTCTGGTCAATATCCTCATCCAGGGAGTTTCTGTCCTTGTCCAGAACCTTATCGCGAACAATTTGGGAATTGTCAAGTTCGGATCCTTCGGAATCCTGCAAAGCGATTACACCATTTTCTGCGCCCTCGCCGATTTTGGCATGGCAACGCTGATTCTAGCCTTTTTCGGCAAGCGCGCGACAAACGGTACCCTGTTCACCAACGTTTTGCAACTGAGACTCTTTATGACGGCGCTGACAGCCATTGCCATGGTCGTCTTCGCATTCACCGTCCGAAGAGGGAGCGATATCTTTGAGGGCGAACTGGTTCTTGCACTTGGCCTGCTTCTTCAGCATGCGTTTTTCGACTGGTACTTCATTTGCGGAAACTTCTGGAAAAAGCTCCTGATTTCAAAAGTTCTCCACACACTGTCTTACTGTGCCGTCATGGGAATCGCCCTCTGGGTACTCAAACTCGATTCCATTCCCCTGATTGCGCTTGCCATGGTGATTGCAGCCCTGCCCGCGTTCGGGTTCGGTGTCGGTCAGGCGTTCACCTTCAAGATTTTCCGCATCGGTTTGCACACGGCCAAGTTCTTCAAGCTCATGTTCAAATCGGCATGTCCCTATGCGCTTTCGAGCATCGCAAGCTTCGCCTACTTGCCGGTTGGCCTTTACACGGTAGCGCACTTTACAACGCCCGAGTTCCTGGGTGCCTACAATTTCTCGCACAAGCTCGTCTTTCTCGCCTCAAGCCTCATGGTGCACTTCATTTCATCAAGCCTCATTACCTTGCACCAGACCGATACACGCGTTCTCCACCTGCGCGACCAGGCCGTATTCACGCTTTTCATCGTAGCGGTCACGACGCCCTTCTGGCTGTTCCCGCAATACACGCTCCGCATCGTTTTCTTTGCCGCCCCCTGGACACCCGACGTCCTTGAAACCAGTTGCTACTGCCTGCGCATTCTCGCCTGCTCCCTGATTCTGCAAGCGACACGCATGGGAATGATTTCGACCTTGCTCAAGGAAAAACGCACATGGCTCTACGGCACCATGATTACCATTGGCGGCGTGATAAATATTGCAGTCTGTATCGGTGGCGCAAGCCTGCTCAAGGCGCCCTACATTCCGATGCTCACCCTTTCGGGCGATTTATGCCTGAGCCTGTTCCTGCTCGCTTACTTTGTCAAGAACCGCAGGTTCCGCTGGTAATTCTTTTTCCGTGCCGCGCTTTTGCCACATGCACACGGTAGAAACGAAATAGATAATCGCACCCCAGATGCAGAAAATGCCTTGCTTGTAACCCGCCGTAAAGAACCACCACCCCACAAAGTAGATGAAGTAGGTATACATCAGAATCTGCCGCGGGGTAAAGGGCTTGCACAAACGCAAATGAAGCACCGTGAGCCCAAGCCCGCACAAAAACGGGAACAAAAGCACTCCGAGCAAGTGGAAATCCTTATAAACTTCCCATAGATAGTTCACCGTGTTGAACCCATAAACTTTCTGGATTCTTTCGTTAAAGGCGTCATCCCAGCGGAAACTGGTCCTGAACGAACCCGTGAGTCTTGCGTATTCGAATATGCCGTTAAAGAAGTCGATACCGTAGGTGTGCGGGTGTATTTCGCGGTCGGTCGGCGGGTTCAGCGCATAATCCAGGTTCCAGTAGTTGTTCGCCAAGTACTTGTAGGGCAGTTCCAGCACCACATCCATCGCCTTGCCTTCGGCGGAACTACCACCATACTGGTCACGAAGACTGCTAATCGACACGAACACCGCAATGGCAATCACCAAAAGTGTCGTAATGACAATCGGCGAAATCCGCTTGTACAGGTAGTTCACAAAAATCAAGAAGAAACCCGCATTGAAAAACAGAGTCGTTCTGTTCGGGTACGTCATCAGGTTTACGGCGATCGTTACAAACACCATGACAAAGGCTACATGGCGTACCCACCGCACGTCGTTGAACTTCTTAAAAGACGCTACGCCGAAAAGCAGTACACATAACGGACCGCTATTGAACAGGAGTGTGTAATAGCCGTAATTGATGTCTTTCGTCATCCACTTGGCCGGGCTATCCGTGAATATGATCAGGTTGCCCACCACCGAGTATACGCCATAAACGCCCACAAGGAACAGGCAGAACACGCCGAACGAAAGCACCAGGTGAATAGTCCAGTTATAACGCCTGGGAGCCACAGGCTCTGCAACGTTGACCGGCAATCCCTTCGACTTCGCGTGAAGCCTCGCAATAATACAGCCGCCTACAAACGACAAGAATCCGAGAAGCCACACGCCCCAGGTATAAAGCTTAAAGTCGCTCATCGCCCTGTTTATCTGCAGATATGAGATAGCGAGGGTAATGCACTGCGCAAAGCAATAGACATTGAGCGGACTAAAGAAATCCTTCTTGAACCACCAAGACTGGAATAGGCAAAAAATGACTACCAGAAGAAGGGCGGCGCTGACCGGATATTCTACTATCCACGAAAACACGGGCTAGCCCTTGTTCTTTTTAAAGAATCCCTTGAAGGTGTTCCATTCCATAGCTACCGAGGACCCGCGCTTCGATTCGCTGGCCAGGTAGCCAAGCAAGTTGCTGACAATAGTCGCAATAATGCAGGCCACAGAAAACACGAACACCAGGGTGACACCTCTCAGAGGGTAAATCTTCTTGTCGTTTTCCCAAGGCGGTTCAAGCACATGCAAGTTCGTAAGCATCTTCGCTTCTTCCATGCGCATCTGTTCGCTCTGCTGGCGAAGCAACTTGTACATGGCCTCTTGCACGCGAATCTCTGTTTCGCGGCGCATGTATTCGGCGGCAAGTTCCGGAGACTTCTTGAGGGCGACCATGCCCATGTTCTCGTGGCGACCCTTCAAGGCACCGTGCAAGGCCGAATTCACGCCCTGGTAACGCTTGGTAAGTTCGTCATAGCGCTTGCTCTTTTCACCGCGGTCAGCCTTTTCGAAAGCCATTTCAATCGACACCTCTTCGCGCTTAGCCTGCAAGGCACCCAAGTACTTGATTGTCGATTCAAGCTGAACATCAGGGTCATAGAAATTGTTGTCCACCTGGAACTTCACAAATTCCTTGATCAAGGAATCCAGAGCCATTTCACAGGAATCGAGCCTGCTCTGGAAATAAATTCTTGACTGCCTAGCCTGCGCCGTCTTGAAGGCGTTAAATGCGGAGTCCGCCTTTTCAAGCATGAAGGCTACAATCTTTGCGGCAAGCCTAAAGTCTTCGTCTTCCATGGAGACGGCGAACATGTCCTCCTTGTTGAGTTCTACCGCAAAATTCTTGCGGAATTCCTTCAACAAGTCCGCATGGAAATCGCCATCGAATTCATAATGCTCCGCCAGGTTGAATTCCCGAATCACCTGGTCATGCAATTCCCACGAATTGAAAATCGTCCAGACAGCGTTCTCATCTTCGTCGCTATTGGAAAGCCCAAGGAGCGCGCCCATGCCAGAGGCGCCACCGAGCATTGAACTCAAACCGTTCAACGAAGTCTGAGACGAAGACGGCGGAGTCACCACAGCCGTCGCCGCATACACAGGCTTAATGACCCACATGACAAGCACAAAGGCTACGATCGTGGGAATAAGGACAATCGCTAGGCACAACTTGAAATGCTTCAAGTCGTTATTCAGCAAGCGAAGGCAGACTTCGATAAAACCGACAGATTCCTGCTTTTCCATACAAAACTACTTATAGTTGACGTAAATGATGAATGCCGAAGAAATCACCGTAAGGAGCGACGCCAAGAACAACGTGAAATCCTTGAAAGATTCGTAATGGCTCTTCGGGATTTCGATATAGTCGCCCGGCATAATCTGGTCTTCGGTCACGCTCAGTTTCAAAGGTTCAGGGCTCTTGCCGCGCCACACCTTGATCTGGCTCCACGAACCCGTAATCGTGTTGATGCCAGAGGCCGCCACGTAATCAATGGCATGCCACGAAGGATCGTAAGGATAGCGACCCAAATAGTTCACGGCACCGCCCACATACACAAGCATTTCCTGCACGGAGAATTCCACTTCGGTATTCGGTGCAACAGTCGTCTTGCTCATTTCGGAAATATCGATCCAGCGCGGGGCCTTGCCCGGTTCACGAACGCAAGCGGCCTTGTAGCCGTAGTTATGCAGGCGGTAACCTCCGACCAGGTCGAAGTATTCCTGCAAGGTACGACCTTCCTGGTATGCGGCACTGGTCCTGTAGCCCGGGAAAATCAACGAAACGTTTTCGCCCATCTTCACGAACGGCACATAAACCTTGTCGCCCTGTTCCAGCATGATGTCGTTATCGAATTCGCCCTTCGTCGCCATGGCGCTGTAATCCACGTGAATCGTATCCTTACCACGAATCACCTGCACATCTTCGATGTCGGCGCTCAAAAGGGTTCCGCCCACCTTGCGCAAAAACATGCTAAGTCTCGTCTGCGGTTCCACCAACTGCTGGCCCACTTCCGAAATGGCACCCATGGCGTTCACCTTGAATTTCTTGAGCACGGAAAGCTGCACAAAGCACTGGTCACGCTTGTAACGCTTGGCTGCAAGGTCCAGAATCAGTTCTCGCGCCTCGGCAAGCGTCTTGCCACCCACGATAACGCCACCGCATTCTTCAATGGCGACAGATCCATCCGGATACACCTGCACAGTCAAATAATTGTCTTCGAGCATCAAGTCCAAAAAGTCGCCGGGGCCAAGCACGTAGCTCGAATCAACAGGGGCTTCTGCAGAAGCTGGCTGCATCACGGCCGAACTGCGCGACGAGATTCCACTCCTCTTCGTAGACATCAGTCCCGAGCCAAAAAGGTCGTCATCGGCAAAAAGGCTAACGCAAAGTAAAGCTATGAATAGTATAAAGTTACGCATGTTTCTATAAAATACAAAAATAAAGGCTGAAGGTACAAATTGTCAGCTAATTGTAGCTTGGATTTTTTATCTAAAGCCCCCTAAGCCCTACTACAAAAAAAACAGGGCCCGATTCTCACCGGAACCCTGCTTCAATCTTTTGCACAAAGATCAATTATGCCTTGCTTTCGCCTTCGACCATGCTAACGGCTTCGGACTTGGCAGGTTCGGCAGCCTTCTTGGTCTTCACGACGATTTCGTCTTCGACGAGACCGACGAGAGCCATTTCGGATGCGTCACCAGCGCGGTTCGGGCCGAGCTTGATGATGCGAGTATAGCCGCCGTTACGGCCAGCATAGCGCGGACCGATCGTTGCGAACAGGTCCTGCACAGCCTTCGGGCTCATCACGAAGCGAGAAGCTTCACGACGTGCAGAAAGGTCACCCTTCTTTGCATAAGTGATCATGCGATCCACGCAGCTGCGGACGAGCTTAGCCTTGTGGAGAGTAGTGCGCACGTAGCGGTTGCTCTGCTCGGCTTCCATGCCCTTCTCAAGAATAGAAGTGGTAAGAGCGCGGAGGATGGCACGCTTGTGCTGAGCGTTAACGCCCAATTTCTTGTTTTTTACACCGTGTCTCATGTTTAATCCTTCAAGTAGTCATCGACGTCCATGCCAAAAGAGAGGCCCATGGAGGTCAACACCTCGTTAAGTTCCACCAAGGACTTCCGACCGAAGTTCTTGTATTTAAGCATATCGTTTTCCTTGTTGCGCACAAGTTCGCCAACGGTATGGATGTTAGCCATACGGAGGCAATTGCTGGAGCGAACGGAGAGTTCCAGGTCGTCCACGCGGGTGCGCAGGAGCTGGGCGATACGCTGACGTTCTTCATCCATTTCAAGTTCTTCGGGGCTTTCGAGATCGCCTTCGAAGTTGATGAAGATTTCCAAGTGGTCCATGAGGAGCTTTGCAGCGTATGCAAGAGCGTCTTCCGGATCAATGGAACCGTCAGTCGTGATTTCCAGTTCCAGACGGTTGTAGTCCGTCTTCTGGCCAACGCGGGTATCGCTGATGTGCATCGCGACTTTCTGCACCGGGTTGAAGTTGGCGTCCATGGCGATCACGCCAATAGGAGCGTCCTTGTCCTTCAATTCGTCGGCAGTGACGTAGCCGCGACCGCTGGAAATCTTCACTTCCAGGGAGAGCGATGCGTTACCGTTCAAAGTAGCGATATGGACGTCCGGAGTCAAGATGGCGACATTCGGATTGTCCATGAAGTCCTTGGCCGTGACTTCGCCTTCGCCGGACATGTCCAGGCGGAGCGTTTCGTCGTGGTCGGACAGGAGCTTCACGCGGATGCTCTTGAGATTCAGGATAATGTCAGTGACATCTTCCTTCACACCCGGAATCGTCGAGAATTCCTTATCGACGCCTTCAATTTTCACGGAGACAATAGCCGCACCCTGCAGAGAGGAAAGGAGCGAGCGACGGAGGGCGTTACCGAGGGTAATACCCCAGCCACGTTCCAAAGCCTCTACGACAAACTTGGCGTAGCGACCATCTTCGCCGGTTTCCACTTTCTGGAAGCTGCGCGGCATCTGAAGTGATTTCCACATCATTGGCGATACCTCTTTTAATTAGACTCTTCTCTTCTTTTTAGGACGGCAACCATTGTGCGGAACGCCCGTCACGTCTCGAATAGAGAGAACTTCGAGGCCCGCATTCTTGATAGCACGGACAGCGGATTCACGACCGCCACCTGCGCCCTTGACGCGGACATCTACCTTGCGCATACCGAGGTCGAAAGCCTTGTGGGCAGCGACTTCAGCGGCGAGCTGGGCAGCAAACGGAGTGCTCTTGCGAGAGCCCTTGAAACCGGAGTTACCCGGAGAGCCCCAAGCGACCACGTTGCCGCGAGCATCGGTGATAGAAACGATTGTATTGTTGAAGGAAGCGAACACGCAGGCGATGCCCTGGATGTCAATACGCTTCTTGCCCTTCTTGACCTTTTCTTCTGTAGCAGCAGCGACCGGAGCTTCGGCAGCGGCAGCAGTTTCCTTAATTTCTTCTTCAGCCACGATGAATCTCCTTACTTCTTCTTGTTAGCCACAGTCTTCTTGGGGCCCTTACGAGTGCGGGCATTGGTACGGGAGCGCTGACCGCGAACAGGGAGACCCTTGCGGTGGCGGATGCCGCGATAGCAGCCAATATCCTGCAGACGCTTAATGTTCAAGGTGATTTCTGCGCGGAGCTGACCTTCCACAGAGTATTCGTCTTCGAGGAGATGACGAATCTTACCTTGTTCTTCTTCAGTCAGGTCGTCACACTTCTTGTTCTTGTCGATGCCCAGCTGAGCACAGACCTTATTAGCGGTGAACAGACCGACACCATAGATTGCCGTCAGACCGTATTCAACAGTCTTGTTTTTCGGTAAATCGACACCAGCGATACGTGCCATACGATCTCCTTATCCCTGCTTCTGCTTGTGACGGGGGTTCTTCGAACAGATGATGCGCAATACACCCTTACGGCGGATGATCTTGCAGTTTTCACATCTGGGTTTGATGGAGGCTTTGATTTTCATAGGTTTGACCTTTCTTTGAAAATACCTATTACTTGTAACGGTATGTGATTCGTCCACGATTGAGATCGTAGGGAGAAATCTCTACCAACACTTTGTCGTCCGGCAAAATTCGAATGAAATGCCGACGCATTTTTCCTGAAACATGAGCGAGAATCTCGTGGCCATTTCCGAGTTGGACACGGAAGAAAGCGTTGGGAAGGGCTTCCAACACAACACCTTCTACTTGTATTCCTTCTTCTTTAGCCACTAAGACGCCATCCTGCCGCGAATGCGGCCATGCTTGAGGAAACCTTCATAATTCTTGGTATGCAACTGGGCTTCGAGTTGACGGAGCGTATCCAGCGCCACACCGACCACGATAAGTACCGAGGTGCCCCCAATATAGAAACTCATATTGAGTGCGTCTTTGAGATGGAGCGGACCAACACTGATTAAAGCGAGGAAAAGCGATCCAGGCAAAGAAATTCTCGTGAGAACGTGGTCTATGTACTTTGCAGTTTCGTTACCCGGACGGATTCCCGGAATAAATCCACCACTTCTCTTGAGGTTTTCGGCAATGTCGTTAGGGTTGTACTGGATTGCCGTGTAGAAGTAGGTGAAGAATATAATCAGGAGAGCGAAGATCACACTATAGGTAATGTGACCCGGGATGAACGCAGCCGCAAAGGACTGCATCGCAGAAACGTTCGGGAACCAGGAAGCGATCATGGCCGGAATGAACATGATGCAGCTTGCAAAGATCACGGGGATCACGCCAGCGGTATTCACCTTGAAAGGCAGATAGCTGGACTGGCCGCCCACGACCTTGGAACCTACAGTCCTGCGAGGACTTTGGAGTGGAATGCGACGGTTCGCTTGCTCGACGAATACGATAAAGCCGATAATCAGGATCACGACAGCGAGAATAAAGATCTCGATGGCGAGAGGCTGGATATCTTCCTTAAACATTTCAATTTCTGCAAGGGCAGCCCGCGGAAGGCCGCCGACGATACCGGCGAAGATGATAAGAGAAATACCGTTACCCACACCGTGCGAGGTAATCTGCTCGCCCAGGTACATCACGAAGATCGTACCGGCGGTGAAGGTCAGGGTAGCTAGTAAACGGAAACCGATGTTTCCGGCACCAGAGGAGAAGTCATCAGCCAAGACAGACACTCCGGCACCGGTAGCGGTTGTCACCTTAAGGGACGAAAGCCACACAGAAATGCCCCATCCCTGCAAGGCAGCGAGAGCTACCGTAAAGTAACGGGTATATTGGTTCAGCCTGGCACGCCCTTCCTGACCTTCCTTCTGAAGCATCTGGATAGCGGGAATCACGGAACCCATCAACTGGATGATAATGCTCGCACTGATGTACGGCATGATACCCAGGGCAAAGATGGTAGCCTTAGCGAAGGCACCGCCCGTGAAGGAGTCATACAGACCGAACAAATTATTCGAGTTACGGAAGAACTCCGCCAGAACGGCAGAATTCACTCCGGGGATAGTGATGTGTGCGCCAAGGCGATAGATAATCAAGACACCGAGCGTAAAAAGGAGCTTTTTACGCAGGTCTTCAATCTTGAACGCATTAGCGAACGCATCAAGGGCTTTCTTGAGAGCTTCCATTAGACGATCTCGACTTTGCCGCCAGCAGCTTCGATCATGGCCTTAGCCTTTTCGCTGATGGCGTTAACCTTTACATTGATTGCCTTGTCGATGGTACCAAAAGCGAGGACCTTGATAGGCAGTTCGATGTTCTTGATGAAACCCTGGTCAAACATTGCCTGGGCGTCGAAGTCCGTCACGCTGCAAGAAGCGAGCTTCTTGAGGTTAACGATCTGCGTGTCCTTGGCGAAGTGAGACTTGAAGCCACGCTTCGGGATGCGACGGTGGATCGGCATCTGGCCGCCTTCGAAGGCGACGCGACCGGCCTGTGCACTCTTACGAGCGCCAGCACCCTTCTGGCCACGGCCAGCGGTGGTGCCCCAACCGGAACCCGGACCGCGACCAATGCGCTTGCGGCTCTTGCCCTTGGCAGCCTTGCCAGGATTGAGAGTATTGAGTTCCATCTTAGATCTCCTCGACCTTCACCATGTCAGCCACGGCATTGATCATGCCCTGGATGCTGGGGGTCAAAACGTGTTCAACAGACTGTCCGATCTTGCGGAGGCCGAGAGCAGCCACGTTAGCGCGGTGCATCGGGAGACGACGGACAGTACCCTTAATCAAAGTAATACGAACTTTCTTCATCGTGTATTACTCCTTAGGCATTGGCGCCGCGGAGGGCAGCGCAGTCCTGTTTGTTCTTCTGGGCCAAGAGACCTTCGAGGCATGCGCTCACGACAGTGCTCGGGTTGGAAGAACCGTGAATCTTGGTGAGGATGTTGCGCACACCGGCCAGTTCGAGAACGGCACGGGCAGCGGCACCGGCGATAACACCAGTACCCGGAGCAGCCGGCATCAAGAGAATGCGGGTTGCGCCGCTCTTGACTTCGATGTCGTGGGGAATGGTGCCGTCGAGGAGCTGCACTTCAACGATGTTACGCTGGGCGGCTTCGGTACCCTTACGGATAGCTTCGGAAACTTCCTTAGCCTTACCGAGACCAACACCGACCTTGCCGTTCTTGTTGCCAACGACAACGAGAGCGGAGAAGGACATACGGCGACCGCCCTTGACGGTCTTAGCGCAACGGTTGATGTGTACAACCTTGTCTTCAAATTCAGAAACTTGAGCTTCGCGTTCCAAAGTGTACCTCACTAGAATTTGAGTCCGCCTTCACGAGCTCCCTCAGCGAGAGCCTGAACGCGACCGTGATAGATGTAACCGCCGCGGTCAAAGACCACGGATTCAATGCCCTTGGACTTAGCGACTTCAGCAATCTGGATACCGAGCTGCTTGCTCTGTTCCGACTTCGTCATTTCACCAAACTTAGCCTGGAATTCCTTGGCAGTGGTGGTGAGCTGGACGAGAGACTTGTTGTTTTCGTCGTCGATAATCTGGGCTACCATGTGGGACAAGGAACGGCGAACAGCCAAACGAGGGCATTCTGCAGTTCCGACAACAGACTTGCGTACGCGTTCGTGGCGTGCGATTCTGGACTGGATTCTTTTCTTAGCAATTGCAGTCATAGTTTACCCTTATTTACCTGTCTTCTTACCTTGCTTACGACGGACAATTTCGCCTTCGTACTTGATGCCCTTGCCCTTATACGGTTCAGGCTTGCGGTACTTGCGGATTTCTGCCGCAGCTTGGCCGACCTTCTGCTTATCGATGCCCTTGATGGAGATCTTCAGCGGGTCAACAGCCTTGAGTTCAACGCCTTCCGGGGCCTTGAAGATAACCGGGTGAGAGAAGCCGAGAACCAAGTTGAGGTCCTTGCCCTTCTGTTCCACACGGTAACCAACGCCGACGATTTCGAGCGTCTTCTGGAAACCCTTGGTCACGCCTTCGACCATGTTGGCAACGAGAGCGCGAGTGGTGCCATGGATGGCACGGGTGAACTTCTGATCGTCAGGACGAGAGAAGGAAAGCTGGTTGCCTTCGAGCTTGATTGCAATCAGTTCATGAACGTCGGTCTCGAGCTTGCCGAGAGGACCTTCAACCTTGATGTTCTGACCATTGACGGCGACTTTCACGCCGGCCGGGATATTGATAATAGCTTTACCGATACGGGACATCTTTACCATACCTTTGCGATGACTTCACCACCCACGTTTTCCTTGCGGGCTTCGTGGTCGGTCATCACGCCTTTAGATGTGGAGATGATAGCATAGCCAAGGCCATTGCGAACGCGCGGAAGCTTTGCGGCGTCAACGTAGTGACGGAGACCCGGCGAAGAAATGCGCTGGATGCCCTGGATAGCGGATTCGCCCTTCGTGTAACGGAGGAGGACCTTGAGGATGCCCTGCTTACCGTCATCAACGACGACGAACTTTTTAATGAAACCTTTTTCCTGCAACACGCGAGCGATTTCACGCTTCAAGTTGCTGGCAGGAATGTCCACCACGGGGAGCTTTGCCGAAGCGGCATTGCGGATACGGGTGAGCATATCGGCGATAGGATCTGTCATTGCCATGAGTATACTCTCCTTACCAAGACGACTTTGTGATACCGGGGATTTCGCCGGCGAGTGCCATTTCGCGGAAGCAAATACGGCAAAGGCCAAAGCGGCGCATAAAGGCGTGCGGCCTACCGCAACGCTTGCAGCGGTTGTACCCACGAACGGTATACTTCGGGGTGCGCTTGCATTTTTCAATCATTCTTGTGCTTGCCATGGTATTACCTTACTTCCTGAAGGGGAGTCCAAGTTCTTCGAGCAGGGCGCGGCCTTCTTCGTCCGTCTTTGCAGAGGTCACGAAGGAGATGTCCATACCGAAGGTACGAGAAATCTTGTCAATGTCGATTTCAACAAAGATCGTCTGTTCCTTGATGCCGAGGGTAAAGTTACCCATGCCATCAAAGCCACGACGTGCGAGACCACGGAAGTCACGGACACGCGGGAGGTCGATGTTGATGAAACGGAAGAGGAAGTCCCACATGTTTTCGCCGTGCAGGGTGACCTTAGCACCGATGCCGATGCCTTCGCGCAGGTGGAACTGAGCGATAGCCTTCTTGGCGTTGGTGACGACGGCCTTCTGACCGGTAATAGCGGTCAGGGTGTCAACGGCTTCATCCAGGATCTTGCGGTTAGAGGCGGCAGCGCCGACACCCATGTTGAGCACGATCTTCTGGAGGCGGGGAATTTCCATCACGTTCTTGTAAGCAAACTTCTGCTGCAAGGCCGGAACTACTTTTTCGAGATAAAATTGCTTCATCTGGTTCATGTGTTACCTCTAGATAGCCTTGCCGGACTTGACGCTCACGCGGGAAGCCTTCTTGCCGGCTTCGCGCACGATACGGGTACGGACAGGAGTGTTGCCTTCGAGGAGCATCACGTTGGAAATGTCGATCGGCAGTTCCTTTTCAATGATGCCACCAGTCTGATTGGTCTGAGACGGCTTTTCATGACGCTTGCGGACATTCACGCCCGAAACGGTCACCTTACCGCCCTTGACACTAATCACGGTGCCGGTCTTGCCCTTGTTGGCACCGGAAATCACCTTGACGTTATCATTCTTCTTGATGTTTGCCATTAGAGAACCTCAGGTGCGAGGGAGATGATCTTCATGTATTTCTTGTCGCGGAGCTCACGAGCCACCGGTCCAAAAATACGGGTTCCACGAGGTTCGCCATCCTTGTTGATGAGAACCACGGCGTTGTCCGAGAAACGGATGAACGTGCCATCCGGACGGGCAATTTCTTTGCGAGTGCGCACGACGACGGCGTCAGCTACGGAACCCTTCTTCACCTTGCTCTGGGGGATTGCGTCTTTGACGGCAACCTTGATGACATCACCGATGCTGGCATAGCGACGGTTGGTGCCACCCAAAACGCGGATGCAGGCGACTTCCTTGGCTCCACTGTTATCGGCCACGACGAGTCTGGTTTCTTCTTGAATCATATTCGCCTTACTCCAAAACGATTATTTCTTCTTAGCTACAACGCGAACGAGGCGCCAGCGCTTCGTCGCAGAGAGCGGACGAGTTTCCATGATTTCAACCAAGTCACCTTCACCGGCTTCGTTGTTTTCATCGTGAGCCTTGAGTTTCTTGGTGGTGGTCATGATCTTGTTGTACACCGGGTGACGCTTACGGTTTTCAACTACGACGGTGATGGTTTTGTCCATCTTGTCAGAGCTGACGACACCCTGTCTTACCTTACGAAGGTTTCTATCCATTTCCTGCTCCTGCCCGGCTTATGCCTTGGCCTTTTCGGTGAGGATGGTCTTGACCCTAGCGATATCCTTGCGGGTATTGCGGATCGAAGAGGGTTTTTCCAAGTTACCGAGCTTAGCAGCCATACGGTAATTGAACAAATCGAGATTCAACTGAGCCAGTTTTTCCTTGAGCTGGTCAACGCCCAGTTCCTTTAATTCACGTGCCTTCATTAGATCTCCGATTCTTCGATGATTTTGCACTTGAGGGGGAGCTTCTGTGCTGCGACATGGAGAGCTTCCATGGCCAGTTCACGTTCGACACCACCCATTTCGAAAATGATGCGACCCGGGAGGATAACGGCTGCCCAGAATTCGACGGCGCCCTTACCCTTACCCATACGAGCTTCTGCCGGGTGACGGGTAATCGGCTTATCGGGGAACACGCGGATCCAGACGCGGCCACCGCGCTTGATCTTACGGGTCATGGCGATACGAGCGGCTTCAATCTGACGAGCAGTCAGCCAGCACTTTTCAAGAGCCTGAATGCCGAATTCGCCGAAGGCGATGGAGTTGCCGCGGGAGGCAATGCCCTTCATGCGGCCTTTCATCTGCTTACGATGTAATGTTCTTTTAGGACTCAGCATAATTACTTCTCTCTCTTGTTATCGTTCATGACGTCCTTGCCAATCTTTTCGCCGTGCATGATCCACACCTTGATACCGATGGAACCATAAACGGTCTTAGCAATGGCAGTCGCGTAATCGATGTCGGCGCGGAGAGTGTGCAGAGGCACGCGGCCTTCAGCATACTTTTCGACGCGGGCAATTTCGGCACCACCGAGGCGGCCACCGCACTGCACCTTGATACCTTCAACGCCCATGCGCATAGCGGACTGGATAGCGCGCTTCATGGCACGACGGAAGGAAATACGCTTTTCGAGCTGACGAGCGATGTTTTCGGCAACCAGCTTGGCATCCGTTTCCGGGCGCTTGATTTCCTGGACGTTAATATAGATTTCTTTACCGGTGAGGAACTGGAGTTCGCCCTTGAGCTTTTCCAATTCTTCGCCCTTACGGCCAATCACGATACCCGGACGGGCGGTAAAGAGGTTCACGTTCACCTTCTTGACGGTGCGTTCGATGCCGACCTTGGAAAGGGAGGCATGTTCAAAACGCTTCATCAAGTAGCGACGGAGCACGATGTCTTCATAAAGAAGATCGGCAAACTTGTCTTCGGCATACCACTTGGATTCCCAGCCGCGGATAACGCCAAGACGAAGACCATTCGGATGAGTTTTCTGACCCATTTTAATTACTCCTTGTTGGCCACAACGACTGTGATGTGAGAGAGCGGCTTTTCGATACGGAAAGCACGGCCCTGGGAACGCGGGTGGATACGCTTCATGATGGTACCACCGTCGGCAGTGATGGTCTTGACGACCAGTTCTTCGGCGGCAACGGCACCAGCGGCCTTCTGCTTGAAGTTAGCAACAGCGGACTTCAGAGCATTTTCGACCAGCGGAGCACCCTTGGTCTGCGTGTGGAGAATAGAAAGCATTGCGAATGCTTCTGCAACGGACTTGCCGCGAACCAGGTCGACAACGCGACGGAGCTTGCGAACGCCGTAACGGACGTTTTTCACTTTAGCAACAGCTTGCATTATTTCTTTCCTCCAGCAGCGGTTTCAGTCTTACGGTGACCGCGGAAAGTGCGGGTCATGGAGAATTCACCCAGCTTGTGGCCGACCATGTTTTCGGTCACGTAAACGGGGATGAACTGCTTGCCGTTATAGACGGAGAACGTAAGTCCGACCATATCAGGAATGATGGTGGAACGACGGGACCAGGTCTTGATAGCCTGTTTCTTGTCGGAACCGGCCATCGCCTGGGCTTTGCTCAAAACGTGGGAATCCACGAAAGCACCTTTCTTAAGGGATCTGGACATGAATTAGGCCCTCTTCTGACGACGACGTACGATAAACCTATCGGTACGCTTATTGTTACGAGTTTTGGCACCCTTAGAGTTCTTACCCCAAGGAGAGCACGGATGACGACCACCAGAGGTACGACCTTCACCACCACCAAGGGGGTGATCGACCGGGTTCATAACGACACCACGGACGGACGGGCGAATGCCGAGCCAGCGAGAGCGGCCTGCAGAACCCGAGGATTCATTCATGTGATCGATATTGGAAACCTGACCCACGACGGCGAGGCATTCTTCCGGAATGTAGCGAACTTCGCCACTCGGGAGCTTGACCTGGCAGAGCTTGCCGTCTTTAGCGACGAGTTCTGCACCTGCACCTGCGGAACGAGCGATCTGAGCGCCCTTGCCCGGTTTCATTTCGATGTTGTGGATAATGGTGTTCAGCGGAATATCGCGGAGCGGAATAGCGTTACCGACGCGGAATTCGGCACCTTCGCCAGAATTCAGCACATCACCAACCTTGACTTCAGCCGGGGCGATGATGTAGCAGCGCTTGCCGTTCTGGTACTTGACCAGAGCGATACGAGCGGAACGGTTCGGATCGTATTCGATCGTTTCGACAGTGCAGGGAATGCCAGCAAACTGACGCTTGAAATCGATGATACGATACAGTTTCTTGTGACCACCACCGCGACGGCGGGAGGTGATTTCACCGGCGTTGTTACGGCCGGAGCTACGCTTGATGCCTTCGGTGAGCGGCTTGTACGGCTTGTCCGCAGTGATTTCCTTGCGGTCACCAATCTGCTTGTAGCGCAGCGTCGGGGTAAGCGGGCGATAAGACTTCAGACCCATGATTATACTCCTTCGAACTCGGCAATCTTTTGCCCGGCCTTAAGCGTGATGTAGGCCTTCTTCCAGTTGGACTTCTTGCCGGCGACCATGCCCATACGAACGCGCTTCATCTTGCCGCGGTTGATAAGGGTATTGACGGAATCAACCTTGACGCCGAAACGCTTTTCGATAGCGTCCTTGATCTCGGTCTTCGTTGCGGTCTTGGCAACCTTGAATACATACTTGTGCACGTCATTACGCACAGCAGCCATCAAACGGGCGGTAGCTTCGGTAATGTGCGGTGCAACGAGAATTTCGTGAAGTTCACTCATTAGCGGCCTCCTTCCAGTTCGGCGAGAGCTGCCTGGGAGATGACGACGTTGTTAGCGCGAACGATGTCGTAAGTGTTGACATCGGCAACGCGTGCGCAACGGCACCAAGGAATGTTGTTAGAAGAGAGGTAAAGGTTCTTGTCAGCTTCGCTCACGAGGAAGAGAGCGTTGCGCTGTTCGAGACCGGCCTTGTTGAGGACGGCGAGGAGATCCTTAGTCTTCGGGGCGTTGAAAGCGAGAGCTTCGAACACCTGCACCTTGCCTTCGGCAGCCTTAGCAGCGAGAGCAGAGCGGAAAGCGATCTTCTTGACCTTCTTGTTCACCTTTTCAAAGTAGTCATGGGACTTCGGACCATGAGCCTTGGCACCACGAACCCACACGGCAGAGGTGTTCTGACCGGAACGAGCGCGGCCGGTACCCTTCTGCTTCCAGGGCTTCTGACCACCACCGCTAACGGCGGACTTGTTCTTGGTCTGGGCAGTGCCCTGACGGTTGTTGTTCAGGATAGCCTTGATGTGCAAGTACATGCAGACCTTGTTGACTTCCTGATCGAACATGGCCGGGAGCTGAATATCATTCTTGAAATCGCCAGTAGCGGCGAAAAGCTTTGCTGTAGCCATTAGTCTTTCCTCACCACGATGATGCTGTTCTTTGCACCGGGAACTGCGCCGCGGACAAAGATCAGGTTGCGGTCGCCGTCAACCTTGACGACCTGGAGGTGCTTCACGGTCACTTTCTTGTTACCGAACTGACCGGCCATACGCTTGCCCGGGAAAACGCGACCCGGATAAGAGTGAGCGGACGTACCACCCGGTTCGCGCATGTTGTGCGTACCGTGAGAACGAGGACCGCTGTGGAAGTTATGGCGCTTGATGGTACCGGAGAAGCCGTGACCCTTGGAGAGGCCAGAGACGTTCACCGTCTTCACATCGGCGAAGTCAGCTGCACCGAATTCCTTGCCAACCGGCCAGGCTTCGAGATCAGCGACATCGAATTCAGCGAGGTGTTCACGAACAGCAACGTCAGCCTTCTTGAAGTGGCCGATTTCTGCCTTGTTGGCACGCTGTTCTTTCTTGAGACCAAAGCCGATCTGGACAGCAGTGTAGCCGTCCTTCTCTTCTGTCTTATGGCAAACGACCACGCACGGACCGGCTTCGAGAACCGTTACAGGAACGCGTTCGCCCTGTTCCGTGAACACTTGGGTCATTCCCAATTTCTTTGCGAGAATACCGTTCATTGTTATTAAACCTTAATTTCGACTTCAACGCCTGCCGGCAAGTCAAGTTTCATGAGGGAATCAACAGTCTGCGGCGTAGCATCAAGGATGTCGATAAGACGCTTGTGCGTACGGGATTCGAACTGTTCACGGGAAGTCTTGTCGATATGCGGAGAGCGAATCACCGTATACTTCTGGATCTTCGTCGGAAGAGGGATGGGGCCGGCAATGCGTGCCCCAGTGTTCTTAGCTGTATTCACGATGTCTTGAGCGGAGCGGTCGATCATACGATGATCGAAGCTCTTCAAGCGAATACGAATGCGTTCACCAGCCATGATAATTCCTTACTTGATGATTTCGGTTACGGAGCCAGCGCCAACGGTACGGCCACCTTCGCGGATTGCGAAGCGGAGCTGCTTTTCCATTGCCACCGGGGCGATCAG
>NZ_ONDD01000022.1 GCF_900316465.1 uncultured Fibrobacter sp.
AGCGAATAAACAACCTGAAAGGACTTTCGAACTGAAAAAAATTTGCTAAAAGAGGCATTTTATCCGCTTTCAAACACATTGATTTTTTAGCACAAAATACAATGTCATTACGTTGTATGTTAGCGTCATAACACCGTCATTTTCTGACAAAAAAAATACAAAAAATATACATCTTATTTGTTTATTTTGAAAATATTATGTTAATTTATACAAAGCAAAATTCATACAAATGAGTTTTACACATAAAAAAAGGAGCGTACAAATGGACGATATCTACCGTCTTCATCTCACTGTTACTGGCGCATACGCCTATCGGGCAAGGGTTGACTACAAAAACCCCGGCCAAAGTAGTTGGAAAAGAAGCGATAACCTAGCAAATGTTTCTGTAGGTATATCGAAAGAAGTTTATTTGAAGGATGTTTCAGGCATCCGGGAAGGCGCGACCGTCCGATTCGTCATGGACATCAGAGCCGGCAAAACGATTGTCGCATCCGAGACATTCACATATAGAAAGGATAGCGACTATTACGCTTCGTACAATGGCACTGGAACAACTCTAAAAGCCAAGGCTGTTTACAAGGGCAGATTCGCAACCGTCGTTTATTCAGGTGAAGCATCCGCGCTCTTTTTGAAGGTTTCGGGGACTTATGCTTACAACGCAAAGATTCAGTACCGTAAGGGAAGTTACACCCCTTGGAAAACTACAGGGCACATCGTCAACGTCACAGCCGGAATCCCCGAAATGGTGAACATTAGCGAAGTTGGCGGCATTAGTCCGGGCGATCATTTCCGTTTTGTAATGGATATCGTTGCTGGAAACAAGAACGTCATCGCGAACGAATATTTCGTCTACAAAAAGGATATAACAACCATTGCAAAGTATGATTGCAAGGGTACAACCCTAAACTGCAGCATTAAATACAACGGCCTTGCAGCATACTCTCCCGTAGATTTTATTTGCGACGGCGTTGATCGACAAGAAGCTTACCGAAATTACAGCATCTATTCGTCAACCAGCACAGGCTTACCCATTGGCGGCTGCGTAAGAATTAAAAATCACAGCCTTGCCGATGTCATGAAATTCGTGAACGATGGTCGCATCGCATCTATCGTTTCCGAAAAGAGCGGAAGCAAAACACGAATCACCACTTATGCGTCGGGCCCCAAGAAAACGGGAGAAGGCCATATTTGGTTCATGGACAAGAACTACGATTGCTACGAAGAAGACGTGATTCTTCACGGAGACTTGTCCAAGGAACAGACGACCAGTTATAGCAGCAGCAATCCCAACATCATTTACATTTCTTGGAATGACAAAGCCCTTGGCGGCGATCCGTTCCTGAGATCCATTACGGCCAAAGGTCAATTTGCAGATTTCTTCAAGCTATTCGGTTTTGTTAGCGGTCTACAAAATGGACGACGCGTTTACCATACAATAGTCGATTGTATCCAGCGCAAGTTTGGTTACTGCGATTTGTACGACGAAGCGTTCAATTACGGCACAAATATGATGAGGGAGAAGTTTGAATTCACGTCTCAAGGACAACGGTACATTTTCTGGACCTGGAAGGGGCATTATCTCAATCTGGGTGCAGGTGCCGAAATGGGCTTCTACAGGTTCGTCAAAAGAATGAGTCTAAAGGATTTGACGGACAAAATCATGCAGGGAGTCAACGATTTCTTTAAAGAATACGCTCGATTCGCACTTCCCAAATTGCCCCTTACAGAAGCCGTAATCAAGGCCTCTATTAAAAAGACCTTGAGCTTAGTCGCGACAAAATCCTATTACGATTACTACGAATCTGACGATAAGACCCCAGTTATGCCCATGACGCTCACCATCAAGGGCAAAGGCACTCTTCCCAATCAAATTTGTAGATACGCACCTCGTGAACCTCAATGGTGGATCACCTCCTTTGTACCTCAATTACAAGGCGTAAACCCCAAGGACACGGTTGCAGAGTATACCGTTCAATTCAATCAATCTCAAAAACAACTATTCGATGATTTTATGAAAGTCCGATTCCCCAACTGGAGCGGCGACCGTAATAAACTCACTTTAGTACACACTTTCTAACACACAAATCAATTACAAACAATAACAGGAGTAAAAATGTCTGTAAGATCATTCTCTTTGAAAAACAATGGCGCCTTTGTGGCAAAGCTTCGTGTTCACGCCACGCACGCAAATGGCAAAACGGATTCCAAGACGACGGGCTCTTTTGCTAAAGGATCTATGAAAATTTTAGACCTTACCGAATACAGCATCTTCCAGGAAGGTGATATTGTATGGCTCGAAGCCGTCGTTGTTGCAGGAAAGAACCGCAAAGCTAGCGAACGTTTCGTTTACAGCAGGTATGGAACGGATGACGCAAAGTATTCCGTAAAGGGAACAACTTTAAGCAACTCTCTTAAATTTGAAGGTCTTTGCATTGCAACCCTTTCTGCACCATCCAACAACATCTCTTATAGCTACAATTACGACAACATTCAATTTGAATACCTTAAAACTTACCCCGAAAACAAAAGTTTTAAGGAATGCAACGGCATTTGCCATGACAGAGACTATTGGTACATGACGCAATACGGTTGTTTGTGGAAATTTCCTATCGGTACCAATTTTTCTTCGGCTTGTAAAAGCAACACCTCACAAAAGGGAAGACATTTCGGTGACCTCGATTACTATCAGGGATACCTGTTTATTCCCAAATCATATGACAATGGATCTGACATCTGCGTTTACGACGCAAATACGTTGACAGAAATTACATATCAGGAATTCAATACCATTGATGGAAAGAAATGGGATTCAATGGGCTGGGTCGCCATTAACCCAAGAGATGGCAAACTCTACACAGCAAGTTCCGGATTGAACGACAGCAATCCCATTCGCGTATTTACGATTGACATGAATGCTATTCGTTCCAAGTCTAAGCATTTCCTTAATTATTACGGAACCGTTAAGCTCCGTGATGAAAACGGGAAAGTGCTAACTAGAGATTGGATGCAAGGCGGATGCTTTGACAACGACAATCATCTTTATCTGAGCAACGGCTGCCCGACAGATTGGCAAGGCGGCACCAAGTACAGGAATATGGCAAATGACGAAGGCGGTATCTCCGTCTTTAGAATAGAGAACAACATTGCAAAGCGTATTTGCCATTCTAATCAAAAATCCGGTTTCAGATTCCAATATGACGGATTCCGTCAGGAACCGGAAGGACTTACTTATTGGGATTTGGATGCGGACTCCCGCAGCAATTCCAATGTCAAGGGTCAATTGCACGCTATCATGATTGATAACGAAGACGCCGGTTCTGTAGGAACCGACAAGCTGTATCTCAAACACTTCAGAAAGGTTGTCACCTCCAATCTGAAAATCACCAAGCAGCCAAGCAACCTCACCGTTACCTATGGCAACGGCGGAACGTTCTCCGTAACCGCAACAAGCTCCAAAACGCCGCTTCGCTATCAATGGTATCGCTGCGACAAGAATGGCTACAACTATTCGATTAAGGAAAATTCATGGTACACAGGCGGTAGCACAAGTACATTCACCGTCAAGAAAACTTCTGGCGAAGATATGAATGGCTATGTCTATTGCTGCGTGATTACGGATGCTGCCGGCAAGCAAGTGACTTCGAATAAGGTTACCTTGACTGTTCTGCAGCCGGCCGGAGCGCTTACGATTACAACGCAACCCAAGGACGGTAGCGCGAAAAAGGGTGCATTCAATTGCGTCACTTACACAGTCGCAGTACAGGGCGGTAAAGCTCCTTATTCTTACCAGTGGCAATTCTCCAGAGATGGAGTCAGTTGGGGCAGCTTTGGATACCAGGAGCAGAATTACTTTACGGTTGCCCATGCTGAAACCTCTGGCTATTACCGTTGCGAAATAAAGGATGCTACAGGAGCCAAGGTTACAAGTAACAAGGCTGCCTTCAAAGTCCTTTAATTTCGTCTAATATTTAATACAATAAGCCATCCTCATTCAAAATGAGGATGGCTTTCTTCTTTTTTCAAAAAAATCAAGTATATTAAAGATAAATACTCGAGGTGTATATGGGAGCAAAGTTCTTATTGGCTTTAGGGCTAGCCCTGTCGGCGACACAGGCGTTCAGCGCCGTGTATTATGTGGCGACCGACGGCAGCGACAATGCGGCGGGCACAAAGGAGAAGCCTTTCGCAACGCTCAACAAGGCAAACAAGGTGGTGACCGCAGGCGATACCGTCTGGATTCGCGGTGGCATTTACGACCTGAAAGACACGGTCTTTTACGAACGATACAAGATGACAGCGGGCATCTTGTTGACAGCAAGTGGCGAAAGCGACGACAATCGCATTCATTACCTAGCCTATCCGGGCGAGCGTCCGATTTTTGACGCAGCCAACCTCCCCGTGGCTATCGGCAAGGAGTATAGCGATGGCACGCCTGCGGGTGCGATGTACACGTCGCCTATCGTGATTTCGGCGAAATTCCTGCATTTGAAGGGGTTTGAGGTTCGCAATACACCCATGAAGCATAATTCAAATTCGGGTGTGTTTCTGTATGCGAGCAAGCACATTTTTCTAGAAGAGATGGATAGCCACCACAATGCGGGCCCGGGGTTCTTTGCGAACGACGGTGCTGCAGATGGCGGCGGGCACATTTTTTTGAATTGCGATGCCCACGACAATTACGACCCTACGGGTTGGCAGGGCGATGGCGAAAATGCGGACGGTTTCGGTGCGCATTACCAGAAGCCGGGCGAAGGCGATACCACCAAGTTCATTGGGTGTCGTGCCTGGTGGAACAGTGACGACGGTTTCGATTTTATCAACCAGGAATTCCCGGTGGTTCTGGAGAACTGCTATGCCATGGGGAATGGCTACAGCGATTACGGGCGCGGGAACCCGAAAAATGGAAACGGTTACGGAATCAAGATGGGCCAGAGCACGTATGGCACCGGACATCATATCATTAAGTATTGCGTCGCTTGGAATAATAAATCTTCGGGCTTTTACGCGAACTACACCAATGCCGGCAGCCAGTGGCTCAACAACACGGCCTACATGAACAAGGACCGTTCTTTTAGCATGGCATCGACGCTCTACGCCGAAGACGGCAAAACTCGCCTTGCCGAGGTGGCCCCGCTTACGGGCGACAACGCGCATGTTATGAAGAACAATATCGCCTTTCCGAATAAGCTTTCGCAAATCGGGACCTGCTGGGAAAAGATTTCGAGCCAGAACATCGATCACTATGTGGATTGCCCGGCAGGCGAAAATAACACATGGAATTTGAATCTCGATTTGACAGAAGACGATTTTGTGAGTCTCGATGACCCAAGCATGACCGTGACCGGCGAAGACCTCTCAACGATTCCGGGGATGCTCGGCCCGCGCAATGCCGATGGTAGCCTGCCCGATGTAGGCTTCTTGAAACTCAAGGAAGGGAGCCGCGCCCAAGAATTAGGCTTGGGAGCGTACCAATACAGCTATTCTACAACTCCGATAGCCAAGAAAATTCGGAATTCAACGAACTCGCACGCCGCCACAAATGCGCCAGCGAGAGTATTCGATTTGCAAGGCCGTTACTTGGGAATCTCGCCCACGCAAATTAAAAATCCTGGAATATACTTGGTCCGACAGGGCAAAGCATGGCGGCAATTTAGAATAAAGTAAAAAATTACTTTAGCAAGCCTTCGACATCTGCACGGCTCAGGTAAGCGCGTTCATTAAGAGCCTGCGCAATTTTGCAAAGCGGTTTTTGGCATGCCATAAGGATATTGTAATCCTGCTCGACAACGTTTGCTTCGGACAGCTGGAAATAGTAACATGCCGCTTGAAAGCGCTGGTAGTCAGGATCGCTCTTGTAGAGTTCCATCGGCAATTCCTTCATGACCGTATCGAGGTCGCACTTGAACTCTTTGCGCATCAAGAATTCTGCCAGATGTCCCGCCATGGCGATGTGCGCGTCGCCTTCAAGTTCCGAGCCCGCGATGTGCGTAACGCCCGGCTGCTCCTTGGAATTGTTCATTTTTACATAATCGAGCGGGCGCTTGAACAACAAGGCGACAAGAGCGTGGCCTGCCTCGTGATTGCACAATTTTTTGAATTCTTCTTCACCGAAAAATTCCACCAGCGTTTCATGCGTTAAAACTTGTTCCGACATTGCGAAATTTTCCTTTTTTAGCCGGACAAAATATATGAAATTTACGGCCATATTGCGTTTTCTCGCCTTTGTAAGCAAACCGAAACAAAACAAAGCCCTAACTCGTTGACAGACAAGGATTTAGGGTCTCTTTTCCACAAAATTCAAAGACCATTTTTAGCGCAATTTCTATACTTGGAATCAAGTTGATCAGGAGACCGACGACATTTCTAGGAACAGCCGCCTTCGCCACGGCTGTTGTTGGCGCCATTGCCCTTGGCGTCTGGTTCCTGCATGCGCTCGCGGAACGATTCCTGTCGACTCCGCACACAATCGCGGGCGTTACGATTAGCCCTCACGGGCACCGTATGGACGACCTACTGACCCACCATTTCGATTCAATTCGGGTTTCGATGGACGGAACCGATATCAAGGTGGCCAATCCGAATTTGGAAATCACCCTAATTGGCGAACCCAAGGGCATTAGACTCGCCATGGATTCGGTGATTGCAGACATCGACGTTTCCAAGGAAAAAGACGAGAAAAAGTCAAAGAAAAACGACAGCATTCCCAAATTCCCGGAAAAACTGAAAATTCACATTCCGGCGCAAGTCGACGTCAAGGAGGCGCGCGTTAACCTCTCTGACGGCAAGAGCTGGCAAGCAAGCAATATTTCTGTAGAAAGCCGCGGGCAAAAGGCTCTTTCCATCAGCGCAAGAAACATTAAAGGCGACTATATCTCGGCGCCGGCAAGCGTTAACCTGAACGCAGATTTCAGCAGCGACAAATTGAAGCTTGACGGCAAAATCAAGACGAAGAAAGATTCTATCGCCTTGAATGTCGAAGCGCCCAAGGACAACCTCGGAAAAATCAAGACTAGCACAGACCTGACCATCACCAATCCCGAAGACTGGATTCCGGTGGAGCTGCCGCCGGCAGTACCCGAGCTCGGCAAGGTCAAGGTATCCGCTACGGCAAACGTCGACTTGCAAAAGAACCGCACCTCTTACGACGCCACGATTGAAACGAGGGTGGGCGCCTTCTGGCCGCTACTCGCCGAGAACGTAACCGTAAACATTTCGGGCGACATGGACAACATCGATGCCGACGTGGTTCTTCGAAACGACGAAGGCGGAACCATTGTACTGAACGGAAATGTGGACAAGGAACGCAACGTGTTTTTCACAGGGCGCGTCGACCGCATGAACGCCATGTTCGGCCCGCAGATGATGCCGCTGGATATGGAAATTCGCTCGGGCGAACTGTTCGACAACGAGCTCACGGTTTCTGTCGAAACAAGGCACGGCTCTTTGGTCGATGCTCAGATTAATTTCAAGGATTCGCTTTCGCTCACCTTTACAGGCGACATTTCGCCTTACGAACCGTGGGCGCTAGACTGGACTCAAGGCAACCTGACCTTGGGCGCACGAACGAAGGCATACGGAGCATTTGACGGGCATTACCTGAAAATCCTCGCGAAAATCAATTCGATTATCAACGCCTACCACATTACGGCCGACTCGCTACAAGTAACGCTTGCAATCAACAAGAAAGGCATCGATTTTTCGAACGGTACCATATACACGCCGAACGAAACGTTTGATTTCGACGGCGACGTGAAATGGAACGACGAACACCCGCATACCTCCTGGAACGTACGACAGCAGCACGGCGGTAGCGCGAGCGCTTATGTTCACATTGGAGATTCGATTGCACTTGACGTTCTAGCCGACAAGGTGGTTTTCGAAACGATTCCGTTCTCTGACATAAAACTTGGACGAAACATTCGAGGAAAGGTGAGCGGAGAATGGCACCACGACTTTGACAACCGATTTGGATACATGGATGTATCTGTGGATGGCGGTTTGGACGCATTCAACGTCGGACTTGAAACGTCCATCCGCGCAAACGGAGACACGCTATTCATAGACAACTTCAAGGCCATCCACAACCGAAACTCCGTTACTGCAACAACCGTATTCGTGTTGCCTAACGATTCTAACCCGGACTTCAAGCCCACGACCTTCCTACCTGTAGAAGTGCTATTCGCAAACATTTCGTCGCACGACTTCAGTATTCCGCTACTGCTTGAAAGCTTTAACGACAGCACGCTCACTTCGGGCATGCTTAACGGTGACCTCACCTACAACCAAGGCAACAAGCTCATTGGAAATTTGAGTTTTGCAGACATCAAGTTCCGAAAGATTCCACCCGACCTGTTCAACATTCGAAAGTTGAACGTATTTGCCGAAAATGACAAGGTTGAACTGAACGCTTACCTGGACATTGGTGGCGGCGGCTGGACCGGCAACACGCAAGTGATCATCAACAACGTATTTAGCGACAAACGCCACGTCAGTTTCTCGCATGGCAGTGACAACGGCGGCACGGTTTGGGCCGAAGGCTTTATTGACAACGACCTGTTATTCAAGGGAACTGTAGACGCAAACGGTTCTTGGTTCATTCCGGGAACGGTCAGCGAAATCAAGAATACCGACTTGCATGTGGACATTGCGGCCGATTTGCGAAAGGGACTTACCGGAATTACCGCAGACATGAGCTTGGATTCCACCATATACGAACCGCCTAGAACAAAGGTGCAGTTCCCGATTTACATGCGCGGCCATGTGGAAGACGGTCTCTTGAACATTTACGAAGCAAGAACCAAGAATGAAAACGACGAAGTCATTTCGGGAACGCTGCAGTTCAACCTCGACAGCATGAAGATTGATTCTATCAACGTGCATTCCGACCGTTATTCAATCAAGACCGAGTCGCACTACCTTGTGCTTGAAGACATCAATTCTACCATGACCGACAGCGAAGAAGAGTTGCGCGTGACCGCGAACATTCCGAAGATTTCTTACAAGTTTAACAACGTAATTTACGGCGATGCAGAAGCCATTGCCCGCGGAAATATCGGTTTCGCGATTCCGCATAGTCAAGAAGGTATCATCAAGAACAGCACCATTACAGGCGATATTACAATTGACAAGATGGTGTTCTACCGCGACTTTGACATAGACATTACGCCAGCCGCTCTCGACAAGTACTTGACCATGTTCAACAACTTTGTCGCCAAGATGCGCAAGGAAGGCGCAAAAGAAGAAAAGATTTCTGTATCAAGCCCCATTAACCTTGCGGTGCATATCAGCGACTCTCAGACAGATTCCATGGCCGTCGTAACGCCATTTGCAACCTTCCCGCTTACAGTTGACATTTGGGTGCTTGGCAACACGGTACGTCCGCTGTTACGCGGCGACATAACGAACACGAACAGCGGATTTATTGGCGTTAAAGATATCTATGAATTCGACTTGAATTCGTTCATGATTTCTTGGAACGATGTTCCCTGGCAAAAGGGCGTCGTCGACGTGAGCAGTAGCCAGGAACTCCCCTACTGTTCAGCCGAAACAAATGAAAGCGAAAAAGAGACATGTCCGATCAACCTAGACTTGCAAGGAACCATTTCGAACCTGCAGGCAGTTCCCTCGTCTAACTGCGGTACCGACGCCTCGGCGGCATCGATTTACTACAACATTTTGCTTGGCTGTATTGCAAACGACAACGGCGAAGAAACCGACTGGAATAAACTTGCCGGTAAGGCAATCGGTAAAGTGATTTCGACAACGGCCAACAAGACCTTGGGCGGCGACTACATTGGTGATATCGAAATGAAGGTGATGTTCTTTGAAAACAACACCACCGGCGATAAGGACTCCAGCTACTTCAAGATTCCGATTTCGCTGGACCGCTGGGTTAAGGATTTGAGTTTGATCTTTGGCTACACTCAAGACCAGAGCGTAAGCCCCACTTACGACCAGTCGTTCCAATTCGGCATCAACTACACGTTGCCCGTATTCCAAGAAGACATATACTCGCACGAGAACCATTTGTCGCCAACCTTGTACCTGAACGGTATGCTGACATCTAAGCAGTACTTGACCAATACCGGTGCCGGAAGTAACGACCGACTCGAAAAAGACGTCGGCATCAACTACATGTACCGATTCTGGAACCCGTGTATTCTTGGCCTTGGGCGCTGCGAAGCCATCGAATCGCCCTCTAAGCAAAAGGAGGATTCAAAATGAAAAAGATCCTATTCCTTCTTTTAGCATTCACCTTCGTATGCCTAGCAGCCGATGACGATAAGCACCCGTGGTACGTAAACATCAAGGGTAACAAGGCCTTCTCGACGTTCCAGCTTGAAGAACAGCTTGACATTCCCGAAGAATTCGGCAAGATGGATACGACCAAGCAAGACTTCATGATGCGTCTTTCACTTGAAAACATCAAGGCGCTCTACTATTCTCGCGGTTATTACAGTCTCGATTTGTCAATGGACATCCAGCGCGACATCGTTTCAGCAGACAGCAGCATTCGCGGTTACTTTATCACCATTCGCGATGGCGAGCGTTACCGCTTTAGCGGAGTCAAATTGATTGTTCCCGAAGACCGCAGGGTTGAAATTGACGAATCGAAATTGAATATCGCCCAAGACCACCTTTACAACCAAGACGATATTGCCGAAGACTTGGAAGACATTCAAAAGGCCTACCGCCGCGAAGGTTACCTGCATTCTACGCTTTCTTCTATCGAAATGATTGACACGACGCGCAAAAAGATTCTGGTGCAGATTACAGTTGATCCGGGCGCAAAAGTCATGATGGGAAACATCACCTCTTCTAGCCGCCGTACTAAAGACAGGCGCAACCCGAACTTGGTCACTTCGGAAACAGGCCTTACCGATACGGCATGGCTCTCTAGCCTATGGCGCATTCCCGAAGGCGAAATCATTGATGGTAACCAGTACTACACCTTTAGAAACAAGCTTTTCTCGACCCAGCTGTTTACTCAAATCAAGATGAGCGACTCGCTCAGGGAAGACGGCCTTTCAGACGTTTACCTGAACGTGACCGAACGCGTGCCCGGCGAAACCCGCTACGGGTTCTTCTTCGAAGAAATCTACGGATTCGGAGCACTCGCCTCGGCAAAGCACAAGAACTTCTTTGGGCATTTCCACGAATTTTCGACTAGCGCACAAATTGCACAGCACAAGCAAGAAGCCTCAGTCGGTTACGCTAACCCGCTCTTGTTTGGAACCTCGTTTAGCTTTATTCCGACTGCGATTCGCTTTGAAGACCGCATTACCCTGAACCACGAAAAAATCAACCCGCCGGCATACCCCGACAGCTTGGAAGAACGTTACGAAATCATCAACCGTGCAGACTTGACTTTCGGCATTACGAAGCGCATTCGTTTCCGCGGCACATTCGATACCCGTTACGTAAACAAGAACGAAGACAAGCTCTTCAAACTGAAAGGCGAAACAGCACTTACCTTTGACTACACCGACGACTACTTCAACCCGACAAAGGGTATACGACTTGCCCCCACACTTGGCGCGGGATCTAACTGGAAAGCCGACCTTCAAAACCCGACCATGGTGGGCGACCCCTACACCTATGGCGAAATGACGGTGAACCTTTACCACCCGCTATTCTGGACCTTTTACGGAGCCGTTAGCGGAAGCGTCGGTAGATTCTTTGCCAAGGCCCTTGAAGACGACGCCCGAATCTTTTACCAGGGAGGCACGCGTTCTGTGCGCGGTTATCGATTCCGCAGTATTTACGCAAGCTACGACAGCACATACACCGTGCGCGACGAAGATACCGGCGAAGAAAAAGAGGTTACCGACATTCACACGGGCCTTACACCGCTTTACTTTAGATTCAACCAAGAAGTGCGCTGGACATTCCCGTGGAAATCTTGGCAGCGCTGGCAAATCGTGCAGTTCTATGACTGGGCCCGCGTAACCGACAGCGAAAGCGGAAAATACGCCGCCGAAGAAGACGAAAGCTTGGGTCTAGGCATTCGTTACCGCTGGCAGTTCTTGACGTTCCGCCTGGATTATGCATTCAAGAAGGATTTGAGCAACTGGAACTTGGAACACTTCGCTTCCGGCCGATTCGCCTTCGACCTGTCGCAAACGTTCTAGGCGCCGACCGTTTCGCGATAGACATTCGCGAGATTCGATGCGGCAGGCGCAATATTCGCTTTGATTCCAGCAGCAGCGAGGGCTGCATGGATTTGCTCTAATGATGCGGCAGAATCCACTTTGAAAGTTGCGGATTCGCCGGCAAGGTCAGCGACTCGCCCACTCTTCAGGAGTTGTCCGCGATCGATGATAGCGTAATCGGTCGCTTCTTCTTCCATTTCGGCCAGAATATGCGAGCAAACGATAGCGGTACCGCCTTCGTTTTTACGCCAGTCAGCAAGCAGGCTCCACACGGTTTCGCGGGCCATCGGGTCCAAGTTTGCTACCGGTTCATCGAGAATCAAGAGCTTGGGCGACGGCGCCATGGCACGTAGCAACTGCACCTTCTGGCGATTGCCGAGCGAAAGCTTGCCCATACGGGTTTCAAGGCTCGGCAATTCCAATTTTTTGGCAAGCGTGGCAATGCGTTCGCGGGCGGCAGATTCATTCCACTCGGGATTGCGCGCCGCATAAAAGCCCACGAAATAGTCCACGTATTCCGCAATCGAAAGCTTGGAGTAAACGCCCGGATTTTCAAGCAAGATTCCGCAGGCGCAAGGGTCGAGAAAACCGTTCTTGCCGCGCAAACCGTCTGCAATTTCAAGCGAGCCCGAAAACTTCGAGAATCGCCCGCACAAGAGTCGCAAAAGCGTGGTCTTGCCCGCCCCATTCGGGCCCAGGAGCGCAAAGAAACTGCCTTCGGGAATTTCAAGATTCACCGAAGCAAGCGCCTTCGCCTGCGCGCCGGGATAAGTAAACGAGATGTCACACGCCTTGATTGCGAACATATTCACAATATAGAATTATCACGATTCTTTTTAAGAATTGTCACACGAATTCGATTTCACTAACGTGAAATCTTGTGGTTATATAAAGAATGCTCCCAAGTGATATAATCTCGGGAGCAAAATTCTTTCTTTGATCTATTTATTTGCGCACTTGGAACACGCCCCTGTCGCCGACGCGCATCATGTAAGCGCCATCGCGGAGACCAGCCTTCATGCTATTCCAGGCTTCGCTTGTAGAGCTAGCCATTACATTTGCGGACTTGATCAGCTTGCCGTTCATGTCGAACACCTGGCAGCGAACCATTGCGGGGCCCGCGGCAAAGACCACATTCTGCAACAAACCGGTTGTACTCGAAGAACTTGATTCCGGTGTCTCGGAGCTAGAAGATTCCGTTGCCGTAGCACTCACGAACTTGATCCAGTCCACGTTAACGTAATCGGTATTGATGGTCAGGCGGAGCGTCTGCTTGCCTGCGGCCAGTTCCAATTCGCCCGCTTCGACTTCGGAATAAGTGTTCCAGTCGCCTTGCGAAGGAATTTCGGTTTGAACCTTCTTGTCGCCCACGGAAACCGTCACGCTAGATGCCGTCGAATTGCCCGTCGCACCGTTGATGACCACCTTGTACTTGCCGGCAGCCTTCACGTCGAGGGTGTATTCAAAGTAATCGTCTGCAGTGGTATAGCCGAGAGCGTAGCCGTCACCCGCCTTCACAATGCCAGCATCATCGCTGCGGTAGCCTGTTTCGTCACTCTTGCCATCAGCATCGCTGTAAGCGTAAGTATCGTAATTTTCGGCTTCGACCGTTCCCGGGATTTCAATCGCGCCCTTGAACGGCTTGACTTCAATCGGTTCACCAGAAACTTCAAGTTCGAGAGCCATAAATTCAATGGTATACGTGCCATCGGAATTCGGCTTGACTTCTTTGCCCTTCTGGCTCACGGTCTTGCCCTGGGCACCCTGAATCTTGACGCGCAGCGGCACGCTCTTGGGCATGTGCGCATGCGGAGAAGTCCACTTGACCGTAAACCCGGTCGAAGTGTTCGTCGAGGTCGCCTTATCGATAGTGAAGTGTGCGCGCAAGTAAGCGCCCACCGTCGAGAAACTTGCCACCCACAGATTCTTCTGCACGGCATATTCAATCAGCGTCTTGATGTCGGCTGCAGAAATAATATCCCAGTTGGCAGCGACACCATGGTTCAGCTGCACATGCCACTTGCTACCGCTGGCCGCCTGGTCCAGGCTTCCTTTAAAGCCGTTGACCGTACTGCCGTTTCCTTGCCAGTAATGAGAATCAATCTGCATCCAATCCGGTTCGGTGTCCCAGCTCGTAAGGCCGCCACCACCGCAACCGCGGCTAATAAAATGTTCCTGGTTAATCGCATTCTTGACCGTCGCGTTCTGGGCACAATACGGCGTCGCCAAAGAGGTCGCTTCAAGGCCCATGCTACGCAACTTCTGGGCAGCCCCGCTAATTTCAGAACCCGGGTTGCCTTCCTTGGTCAAATCCTTATGGTTCATCGTATGGTTGCCGATTTCGTGACCCTTCTTCGCATAATTCAAGTGCGGCTGCGAATTGGTCGAAAAGTCCATCGTGTTCGTGCAGACAAAGAACGTCACCGACACATCGGGCATATTGTCCAAGAAGGTCAGGTTCGTTGTCTGCGAATGCAAACCGTCGTCAAAGGTGAAAGTGGCGGCCCCTGGGTGACCGTTCCAAGGTACCGTGGTGATGGGTCCCGCAAATGCGGCAATGGCAGCAAGCGAAACCGCTACGCCAAGCGAGATCTTCAAACATTCCATACTATAAACTCCTTACCCGTAATCTAACCTTTTCCAAGGCAGAAAACCACCCCCCAGTTCCACAATTATGGATAATATGTCTATAAGTTTGTAAAGAAAAAGCCTGCAAGTGAGCATCGCAGCGGCAAACCATACAAAAAGCCCCCGGCTTTGAACCGAGGGCAATTTCTTAAGTAAGCGCGAAGCGATTACTTATACAAGGGATGCTTCTTGCAGAGAGCCACGATTTCTTCGCGGATCTTCTTGAGAGCAGCATCGTCGTCCTTAGCCTTGATAGCGCGGTCGATGATGCGGGCCACTTCGCGAGTGTCTTCTTCGTCGAAGCCACGAGTCGTGATAGCAGGCGTACCGAGACGGACACCGGACGGGTCCATCGGCTTGCGCGGATCAAACGGAATCGTAGAACGGCTGCAGGATATGCCGACCTTTTCCATGGCCACTTCGGCTTCCTTACCGGAAACACCCTGAGAAGTCATATCGACAACGATGAGGTGGTTGTCGGTACCGCCACTAATAACCCTGTAACCGAGCTTCTGCATTTCATCGGACATAGCCTGAGCGTTCTTGATAACATTCTTGGCGTAGGTCTGGAATTCCGGCTGCAGAGCTTCGAGGAATGCAACGGCCTTACCGGCGTTGATGTGGTCATGCGGACCACCCTGCATGCCCGGGAACACGCCCTTGTCGATTTCCTTAGCGAGGGAGACTTCCTTGAGTTCACCCTTCACCATCTTCTGGATGGTGCGGTCCTTGCACATGATGATAGCGGAACGCGGGCCACGGAGAGTCTTGTGGGTCGTGGTGGTCACGATGTCGAAGTACGGCACCGGAGAATCGATTGCCTTACCGGCGATGAGGCCAGCGACGTGAGAAATGTCAGCCATGGTAAGGGCGCCGACTTCGTCAGCGATTTCCTTGAAGCGCTTCCAGTCGAGGTTACGGCTGTAGGCAGAGAAACCGGCGAGGATCATCTTCGGCTTTTCGCGGAGGGCGATTTCGCGGACCTTGTCCATGTCGATGCGACCAGTTTCCTTATCGACTTCGTACTGCACGAAGTTGTAGAGCATGCCGGAGAAGTTCACCGGATGGCCGTGAGAAAGGTGTCCACCGTGGTCGAGCTTGAGGCCGAGGACCTTGTCGCCCGGTTTGAGGACGGCGAAGTACACGGCAGCGTTGGCCGGAGAACCGGACAGCGGCTGGATGTTCACGTGGTCACAACCAAAGAGCTTCTTGCAACGTTCGATGGCCAAAGCTTCCATCTTGTCGATCACTTCGTTACCACCGTAGTAGCGCTTGCCCACGTAGCCTTCGCTGTACTTGTTGGTCAGCACGGAGCCCATGGCTTCCATGACGGCCTTGGAGGTGTAGTTTTCGGAAGCGATGAGTTCGATGCCATATTCCTGGCGTTCGGCTTCTTCCTGGATGATGTTGTAGATTTCCGGATCGGTCTGTTGCAGTGTAGATTTGAGCATTTAGCTACTCCTTGGTATTTTGTACGCGAGCAAATATAGAAATTTCTATATTATTCCTGCAATGCCTGTTATCTTGTTTATTCTCTTTTTTGTACCTCTTGCTGCCTTTGCCCAGGATACTCCCGGCGCTTTCAAGATTGATTCTATCCAGTACAATATCGGTGACGCTTTTGACGATTCCAGGTACCACACCAAGTACGACAAGTGGGCGCTTGACCTGCTAAACTGGATTCATATCGAAACTCGCGAATCGACGGTCCGCAAATTGCTCCTTTTTAGCGAAGGCGACGTAGTGACCGACCTCCAGATCCAAGAAGCCGAACGATTCCTGCGCACACAGCGCTACCTTTCGGATGCAAGCATCAAGATTTCTAACGAAGACGGCAAAAATATCGCCACAGTCAAGACTAGCGACAACTGGACGCTCGCCGTTCCCACGACATTTGGCTTTTCAGGCAACCAGTGGAGCTACGACAATTTGAACTGGGGTATCGGCGTCCAAGAAAGCAACTTCCTGGGCCTCGGGCAAAAGCTCGGTTTCTACTTCGGGCACGACGAGTTCCGCGACATGTGGCAGGTAGAATACGGCGACCCGCACTTTTTGTTCCGCTACAACCATTTAGACTTTCTCTATAGCTACAATACCGACGGCTACCTTGCCTACGGAAAGATGTACATTCCCTTCCTCAGCAGAAGCCAGAACCAGTGGGCCTACACCATCGAGGGCTTGAAGAACAAGCGCAACGCCTATTTTTATGGTAGCGGAGAACTCCCGCCAGGCGCCACCGTGTACGACGCCCAAAAGAAATTTGGCGACAGCCCTATCTACAATCACAAGAAAGCCATGCTTGACTCGTTTCCGCTGTACAACGGCAACGAAGTCGTAAAGCTCATGACGGTCAAGGACTTTATTGACGACTCGCTCAGCTTTAGAATCAGCCGCTCCTTCGGCGGAACCTACCGCAAGCTCTACGTGGGCGCCACCTACGACTACCACTACACCACTGCAACCGAAGGCAAGCTTTACCGCTACGTATTCACCGACGGCGACACCACCTACGCCATCGATTCCGCCTCCGCCGTCAACGAATGGCTCCCCGAACAGAAAGATTCCCGCCTCGGCATGTACCTGACGTTCTCGAACATCCGCTACGAAAAGATCAAGAACTTCCACAACGCCAAGTGGACCGAAGACATCGAAAAGGGCTACTCGCTCAAGGCACAGATTTCCAAGAACTACGAACAGCTGGGTGCCGCCGATAACGACATTCGCCTCGACTTTTGGGCAGACTTGATGCTCGGATACTCCGTGCACCACCTCACGCTCAAATCCGAGATGAACTTCTACTTGGATCACGGCGAGCAGCACGACTACTACGGCAAACTTTCGGGCGAATACATTTTCCACCCGAACGAAAGATTCTCGACAGCGCTCACAGGCCTTGTCGACTTCTATGAAGACGCCCGCTACGGCAAGCAGCTTACTTTAGGCGGCGCCACCGGATTCGCCGGGTTCCCCACCGGATTCTACGCCGGCCAGGCCCGCGTATTCGCGAACTTGGAACAGCGCTACTTCACGAATTTCGAAATCGCAACGCTCATGCCCGTGTTCGCCCTCTTTGAAAGCGTCGGCGAAACCGCCTGGGACCTTTGGGATATCAACCGCAAGGATCTGGTCTACGTCGTCGGTTTCGGCATACGTTTTGCACAAACCAAGTCAATTAGCAGGCTCGTCAACAAGGTCGATGTAAGCATCCCGCTGAACGGTGTACGCAAGGCAGAACCGCACTATTCGATTATAACGACATACAACCTGTAATCATTCCTGTTCAAAATATTCAAAAGTGTGATTTTTCGCAAAAAAACGCATTTTTTTTGAGCAAACCTGTCTTTTCGACCTATTTTTTCGTATTTTAAGGGGTATGAATTTCGTTTCTAAAATTTTAGGTATTGCCGCCATTGCAGCGGTTGCGCCTTTTGCGCAGCTTGCTCCGGAACCCCAGATGGCCGATGTGAAGTTGATGCAGGATACCACCACCAACCAGCCCATGAAGATGGACTTTTCGAAGCCGCTTTCGGGCATTAGCGATCCGGGAATTCTGTTCAGCCAGTTTGCAAATAGGCCTCTCTTGATTTATTACTTCAGCCCCAAGTGCCCGCACTGCCAGCGCCACATTTCCGAGATCCAGGATCTGGTCAAGGAATACGAACCCAAGGGCTTAACCGGCATCGCCATCGGCCTCGGCGGCGGCATCAAGAAAAACGATATCCGCCTGTTTATCGACCAGTTCCACGTAGCGATTCCCGTATTCCAGGATAGCGACTACAAGTTCGGTCCCGCTTACGGCACAGGCTACATTCCGGTCGTATACGTAGTGCAGAAAGACGGAACCTTCTACCGCTACGAAACTTTGAACGAAGCCAACATGAACCACATGCGCGCAACGCTCAACAAGATGTTTAAATAGCAATTACCATTCAGAAAAAAAGCGCCTCAACAGGCGCCTTTTTTATTGTTATCCGCCCCGAGGAGGGGCGTTTTCAGTTTATATAATCGCGCCTTAGGCGCCACGCTTAGAACATCTTGCGGGTGTTCTTCTTGGCAGGGCCGCTGCTGCTCGGCTTGGGAGCAGAGCTTGCGCCCTTGTTGCTGAAGAGCGTGGCATCGTCGGCAGACTTGGTCTTGACTTCGAAGTGGTTACCGTCGCAGACCTCGGTCGGAGCGTAGCCTGCCGTGTAGAGGCAGTAAGTCTTTTCGGAGCAGAATTCACCAGCAATCTTACCCGTATGGTTGCAAATGCCCTTGCTTACGACACCGGCCGGAACCGGGAACGGCTTACGCGGCAAGTCCTTGTGCAACTGCTTCATGGTTGCAATCCATACCGGCAGGGCATCTTCGGTACCCGTATGGCCTGCGCCCAAGGTACCCGGGCTGTCGGAGCCGACCCACACGCCCATCGTGTATTGTTTGGTAAAGCCGATGTACCAGCAGTCGGTATAGTCGTTCGTAGTACCGGTCTTACCGCCACTCGGGTGCGTAAAGCCGTTTGCCCACACGCGAGCTGCCGTACCGCGAACATTCACGTCCTTGAGCATGTCGACCATCAAGTAGGCCGATGCCGGGCGCAACACTTCGTGTTCGACCTTGGAATTCTTTTCAATCACTTCGCCATTGCGGTCCACAATCGATTCGATCATGTAAGGCTCGATTCGGTTACCGCCGTTCGGGAACACCGTATAGGCCGACGTCATTTCCATAAGCGTTGCCCCCACGGAACCCAGCGCCAGGCTAGGCACGGCCATCAACGGGGCACGCACAATGCCGAACTTGCGGGCGTAGTTCACCACGTTGTTCAGGCCATACTTCATACCTGTCAAAATAGCCGGCAAGTTCTTGGACTTGTAAAGGGCGCGGCGGAGCGTCATCATGCCTTCGAAGTCATGTTCGAAGTTCGCTGGACGCCAAACCTTATTCTTGTCCTTGTCATCCGGATCAGGAATACTCACCGGCTGGTCGTTCACGGAGTCGCAGGGGCTTGCACCGTTGTCCATAGCCGTCGAATACACAATCGGCTTGAACGACGAGCCGGGCTGACGCAAAGACTGCACCGCACGGTTCCAGCGGGACTGGTTAAAGTCGGAACCGCCCACCATGGCACGGATGGCACCCGATTCGTTTTCGATCAAGATAGCCGCAATTTCAGGATGGTGATAAAGGATAGAGTCCGGGAAACGGCGCTTGTCTGCAGGGCGCTTCAAGTCGTCGGCCAGGTATTCCTTCTTAAAGAGCGTATAGACGCTATCGAAGTGAGCGACCACGCTATCTTCGGGCATGTTATACTTTTTAGTCAGGTACAGGCGGCGGGTGGCGCGGTACTTGACGCGGCGACGGACCTTTTCGACCTGCACGCGGGCTACGCTATCGGCGAATGCCTGAATATCCGGGTCAATCGTCGAGTTGATCGAGACGCCATCGGCATACAGAGAGTTTTCGCCGTACTTCTTTTCCATGTACTTGCGGATTTCTTCGTAGAAGTACAGGCCCGATTCGTTCGAAGTTTCCTTTTCGGCAAGCGTAATCGGGGTCTTGATATATTCGTGGTATTCGTCGTCGTTAATGTAGCCGGCATCGCGCATGGCATAAAGCACCGTATTGCGGCGTTCGAATGCGGCTTCCGGATGGCGGTCCGGGCGGTAAGCTTCCGGGCGCTGCAACATACCGGCGAGTACGGCAAGTTCCGGAATTGTAAGGCTGTCGAGCGGACGACCGAAGTAGAACTTACCTGCGGCCTGGAAACCGTAGTTACCGCCAGCGAGGTAGACTTCGTTCATGTAGAATTCAAGGATTTCTTCTTTCGTGTAAGTCTGTTCGATACGGATAGCCGTCATCATTTCCTTGATCTTACGCGATATCGTACGTTCCGGCGTGAGGAACAGGAGCTTGGTCAGCTGCTGGGTCAAGGTAGAGGCACCGCGGAGCTTTTTGCCCGACATGGCACTTTCCATAACGGCCGAGGGAATCGCCCACACGTTCATGCCCCAGTGATTATAGAAGGCTCGGTCTTCGGTGGCCATCACGGCGTGAATCGCATTTTCGGGAATCGAGTCAAAGCTCGTCCATTCACGGCGTTCCACAAAGTATTCGTGAGCAATCTTTCCGTTCATGTCATAGATATTCGTGACAAGTCTCGGATTGATCTGTTCCAGCTGCGAAAGCGAAGGCAGCTCCGGAGAGAAATGATTGTAGACGGCGATTACAGCAATAAAAGCCGCGAGCACGGGTACCGCAAAAATAATCAGCCACTTGACCACCTTGCGGTCAGTAAACCAGCTCTTCAAAGTGTTAAGAACCGAAAGTAATACGGGTTTGACTTTATCCATGGTCCAATACCGTTAAAAAATTTGGCCAAAAAGATAGTTATTGTAAGGCAATCCGATTACAAGACCCTCTTCAAAACCCCGCAAAAGCAGGGTAATCTGCCAACAAATCAAAAATTCTTAAAAAATTTTCAACAAAAACCCTTGACAACACCCGCGCTTTAAACTATCTTTGGGCCATCAATCAAGCGGATGTAGCCCAACTGGATAGAGCGTTTGGCTACGAACCAAAAGGCTCCAGGTTCGAGTCCTGGCACCCGCAGAAAAAAGGCGATTTGCGACTAGCAAGTCGTCTTTTTTTATCTGATAGAAATCAGGCGAGAAACTGGAGCCTTTGTGAGCAACAAAGCCCTCGGGTGTTAACCGAGGGCGGTTGCGAGAGCGAGGCGATATCACATTCTTGTTGATGCGATAGAGCCGAGCGGTCTTTTGTGAGCAAATGGGCCCGCCCATTTGCGAGAGGATGTGCCTCAACCGGCATTTTTGATATTAATTTGGCACATCCGGTCTATATATCGCTCCAGGTTCGAGTCCTGGCACCCGCAGAAAGAAAGGTCAATCGAAAGATTGACCTTTCTTGTCTTTATAGTCGAAGATCCTTTTTTGGAACCTATCGTCCCATCCCTCCAAAATCCGTAAAGACTGTTAACATCATTTTTCAAAGTTTGCAATCTATTGTTTGCACGCATCACCCCTTACGAATTCTAAACTTCATCATAGAGAGTGCTTGGTAGTCCACATTTCTTCTGAGGTGTTTTTTGTGGAATACAAAGACCATATATTAAACGAAGCTATCCGCCAAGTGTTCTTGGATTGCCGCCGTGAAAGCGGCCTCACCCAAAACATCGCGTCCCTACAGTCCAATATCACCCGACAATTTATTTCGCAGGTCGAGGTCGGCAAAAGAGTCCCCTCCATAACAACCCTAAGCGCACTCGCCAACGTCTACAACAAGTCGCTTTCGGAACTATTCAAAGAAGTTGACCGCCTTTACCCCCTTGTGGCAAATACGACCACAATTTTTGAAATTTCGGCAGATATTGCAGCCGAGACAAAAAGACGGATGTCCGAATACATCGAAACCGCCAAGAAAAGCAAGGACAGCGGACCGCCAAAGAAACACACGGCCCTATAGCGAAACTGCCGCCCAGACGCCAACAAGATAAGGCAATTAGGGGTATTTTACCCTTAACAAAAATGTATTTTTTTGCTATCTTTACCCCCCGATGGAATGGCCAAAGAACATAAAGACACTGACCGAGGACGAGCTTAAAGCTTGGCTCCGCGACCAGGATGAAAAGCCGTTCCGGGCTAGCCAAATTCAAAAATGGCTTTTTTGCCAACAGGTCAAAAGTTACGACGAAATGGGGAACATCTCCCCCGCCCTCCGCGAAAAGCTGGCCAACCAGTTCAGCCTCCGCGCCCTGACTGAAGAACAGCGCATGGAATCCGTGGATGGCACGGTCAAGTGGCTTTTCAAGACCCACGACGACCACCATATCGAAACCGTGATGATTCCCGCAAACGGCCGCTATTCCGTATGCGTTTCGACCCAGGTAGGCTGCGCCATGAATTGCGCCTTCTGCCGTACCGCCAAAATGGGCTTTACCAGAAACCTGGAAGCCGGCGAAATCCTGGAAGAAATCATCAACGTGAACTGGTACCTGAAAGAAGCCGGTTTCTTGAATGAAGAAGGCAAAACGGCCCAGGTTACCAATATCATCTTCATGGGCATGGGCGAACCGCTCAACAACCTGGAAAACGTTCACCGCGTCTGCTGCACGCTCCATAACCAGAGCCTGTTCAACATGGGTTCCAAGCGCATGACCGTGAGCACCAGCGGCGTCGTGCCCAAAATCAAGGAACTGGTGGACCGCAATACCCCCTGTTGCCTTGCCGTGAGCCTCAACAGCACGAACAACGAATACCGTTCGTCCGTGATGCCGGTAAACAAGACCTGGCCCATTGAAAAACTTTTGGAAGCGGTTGACGAATACATTCGTAGAACCGACAATTATGTAACGTTTGAATTTGTCCTGATTCAGGACATCACCTGCACCCCGAAGGCGGCCAAGGAGCTCATTCGCATTTGCGCCCCCCGCCGCGTGAAGGTAAACGCCATCGTCCTAAACGACGGCGACGACCCCACACTACACGCCCCTACGCCGGAACAGGTAGAAGACTTTTTGGCTATGGTTAGGGCAGCCGAAATTCAAATCACGATCCGCAACCCGCGCGGCCGCGACATTCTCGCCGCCTGCGGGCAGCTTGCGTACAAAAAGGAAGGTAAATAATGTTAACGCAGAACCTCCCGGATTTCTGGGATAATCTTTATGCCGAAGGCAAGGACTACTGGAATCTCAAGAAGGTGACGCCCGCTCTGACGGAATTTTTCAAGCACCCCTCTTGTCCCGCAACGGGCTCCGTTCTGGTTCCCGGTGCAGGCTTTGGCTACGACGCCGAAGCTTGGGCTTTGCGCGGTCACGACGTGCTGGCAGTCGACTTTGCCCCCTCTGCCGTCGATGAACTTGACCACTTGAGCCGCAAACACAAGAACCTGCGTTCTTTGGACCTCGACCTGTTCTCGCTTTCTCCCAAGGACGACAAGCGCGGCGGTCAGCTTTTCGACATCGTTTATGATTACTGCGCCTTCACGGCAATCCACCCGGGTCGCCGCGACGAATTCTTCGAAGTCTGCTACAAGATGATGAAGGATGACGGTCTGTTGATTCTCTTCTTGTACCCGCTCATGAACGGCAAGACTCTGCAGGGTCCGCCGCATGCCACCAGCGAAGGCGAACTCATGGCTCGTCTCGGCGGTGTGTTCGATGTCGTCGAACGCATCAAGCCCACAAACAGCATCGCCGGTCGCGAAGGCAAGGAAGAGATTTGGCTTCTGAAGAAGTGCCTGTAAGCCTCTTCGCGAAACGCACTAATTTAAAGGCGAGCGGAATTCAACCGCTCGTTTTTTTTCTACCTTTTTACCAAATTTTTAACGCGGCCAAGCCGCTTCAACGAAGACACAAGGATTAAGTTATGGCTAAAGATTTATGCCCCTGCGGTTCCGGTAAGGAATACTGCGAATGTTGCGAACCGATCATCAAGCAGAAGGCCCTCGCTGCAAGCCCCGAAGCCCTGATGCGTTCCCGCTACACCGCTTACGTGAAGCAGGAAATCGGCTGGCTCAAGGAATCCCTCGAAGCCACCCAGCGTAGCGACTTCGACGAACCGAGCGTGACCGCTTGGAGCAAGGATTCCGAATGGCTCGGCATCGAAATCAAGCAGACCAAGACCGAAGAAGAAAAGAACATCGGTTGGGTCGAATTCATCGCTCGTTTCAAGCAGGGCAACATCACCCGTAACCACCACGAACTCGGCGAGTTCCACAAGGTGGGTGGCGCATGGTTCTTCTACGATGGTCGTGCCGTGAAGCAGGAAACTGTCCGTCACGAAGGTCCGGTCGTTGGTCGTAACGATCCGTGCCCGTGCGGTTCCGGCAAGAAGTACAAGAAGTGCTGCGGCGCTAACAAGTAATTTTCAGTCCAACAACCAACAACTAATCATTAAGCAAATGTTCAAAGTTTTCGTAGATGGTGAAGCAGGTACCACTGGCCTGCAGATTTATGAGAGACTCGCAAAGCGTAACGACATCGAAGTATTGCGCATTTCTCCCGAACTCCGCAAAGACATTAACGAACGCAAGCGACTCATCAACGAGTCCGACGTGACGTTCCTGTGCCTGCCCGATGCTGCGGCTGTCGAAAGCGCAGCCCTCTGCGAAAATCCGAACACCCGCGTGATTGATGCATCGACCGCACACCGCGTAAACCCCGACTGGACATACGGGATGCCGGAACTTTCGGCCGCCCAGCGCGAAGCCATTGCCAAGAGCAAGCGCATCGCGAACCCCGGTTGCCATGCTTCGGGCTTTATTCTCGGTGTACATCCGCTGGTTGCCGCAGGCATTTTGCCGAAGAGCGCAAACCTTGCCGCCTACAGCATCACCGGTTATTCCGGCGGCGGCAAGAAGCTGATAGCCGAATACGAAGAAGCTGCAGCCATGGAACACAAGGCCGGTGAATCGAAGGCAATCATGGCGCCCGCCCCGTACGCGCTTGCACTTGCACACAAGCACCTCCCCGAAATGAAGAAGTACTGCGAACTCGAAAACACGCCGTTCTTCAACCCGGTGCTTGGCCCTTATTACAAGGGCATGGCGGTCACCGTCGCCATCTTTGCAAATGAACTCACCAAGAAGGTCGGTCCCGAGGGCCTCACCGAAATCTTGGCAAAGCATTACGAAGGTTCCCGTTTTGTGAAGGTGATGCCCTATGAAGCAGCCCCCGTGCTGTTCAACGGCCGCCTTGACGCCACCGTCTGCAACGATACGAACAACGCCCGCATCCAGGTGTTCGGCAACGAAACCGTGATGCAGGTGACGACTATTATCGACAACCTCGGCAAGGGCGCAAGTGGTGCAGCCATTCAGAACATGAATATCGCGCTCGGCCTCGACGAAGGAATTAGCCTTTAATGTTCCTAGACGAAAAATCAATTGAAGTTCGCTCCGGTAAGGGCGGCGATGGCATTTGCAGTTTCCACCGCGAAAAGTTCGTACCCCTCGGCGGTCCCGATGGCGGTGACGGCGGTCGCGGCGGTCACGTGATTCTGCAGGTGAACGAACAGTTCTCTACCCTGCTTGACATGGGTAACGCTCGCCTCTATAAGGCTCAAAGCGGACAGCCCGGCGGCGCCAAGCGCTGCACCGGTCGTAGCGCCGAAGACCTGATCGTGGACGTTCCGCGCGGCACCATCGTGAAGGATGCCGAAGGTCGCATTCTCGCTGACCTTACCGAACCCGGCCAAAAGTGGATTGCAGCTCGCGGCGGCAAGGGCGGCATGGGCAACCAGCATTTTGCAACGCCTGCCAACCAGGCTCCACGCAAGTGCACGCCCGGCGAAAAGGGCGAAAAGCGCGAACTCTTCCTGGAACTGAAGCTTATGGCAGACGTGGGCCTCGTCGGATTCCCGAACGCAGGCAAGTCCAGCCTCGTGAACAAGATTTCGAGCGGCCGCCCGAAAGTCGGCGACTACCCGTTTACCACTCTCGAACCGGTGCTCGGCATTGTGCAGCTGAACGGCCACAGCTTTGTAGTTGCAGATATTCCGGGTTTGCTCGAAGGCGCCAGCGAAGGCAAGGGCCTCGGCCACCAGTTCTTGAAGCATATCGAACGTACGCACACGCTCCTGTTCGTAATTGACGGCTTTGCCGAAAACGCCTACGAGCAGTTCTCTGTCCTTAAGGAAGAACTCAAGGCTTTCCACCCGAAGCTTGCGAAGAAGCCTTACGTGATCGCTTTGAACAAGAGCGACCTCGGCATCGACGAAGCCATCAAGCAGTTCAAGGCTCACAAGGAAAGCGTCATTGTAACCTCTGCCGTGACTGGCGACGGTTGCAAAGAACTCACCTTGGCTCTGGACGAAGCGGTGCCCCACGTGCAAAAGAAGAAGGTCGGCTGGGAAAGCAAGAGCTTTGCCGCCGGCAAGACTAGCGACAGCAAGAGCACCGCTAAAAAGAGCGGCTCCAAAACCGCAACCAAGACGGGTGCTGCGAAAAAGATTGCCAGCGCAAAAAGCACTGGCGCAAAATCCGGCTGGAGCAAGAAGAAGGCTTAACGAATGGCGAAAAAAGAACAGAGTACGCCGGTCATCGTAAACCGTAAAGCAAACCACCTCTACTTCGTCGACGAGACGTTTGAGGTGGGCATCATGCTGATCGGTTCGGAAGTGAAATCTATCCGCGATGGCAAGTGCACTTTGGGCGAAGCGTGGATTGACATCGACGAGACCAAGAACGAAATCTGGCTCGTAGGTGCGCATATCGACGAATACCTTTTCGCCAACCGCTTCAACCACTTTCCGGCAAGGCGTCGCAAGCTCTTGGCCCATGTGCACGAAATCGCCAAGATGCGCAAGGCCAAGGAGCAAAAGGGATGCACGCTCATTCCCTTGAAGCTCTACTTCAAGAACCGCCGCGCCAAACTCGAAATGGGAATCTGCCGCGGTAAAGACCAGCGCGACAAGCGTCAGGATATCATCAACCGCGACGCAAAACTTGAAATGGCCCGCGCGGCAAAGGCTCACAAATAATGAAGGCTTTTGTTTGGCATATACTTGTCTGCTTCGCTCTCGCAGTCTCTGCCTGGGCCGCAAACACAGTCGATGCCGAACAACTCGCTAAAGAAATCAAGGCCAGTTTCCACTGGTTCCCGGTTCAAAAGACCTTCATTCTTGCAGGCGAAAGCGACACTCTCAAATTCGCTATCGGCCTCCCCTTCGTAAATACGCACGGCAAATCTGTCGAAATCAAGCATGCACCCGAAATCTCGGGCAGCCACATTCTCTTGGATTCCGCAGACGTTGCCACATTAACCCATACAGACAAGACCCAGGCGGCAACGCCAGCTAGCAGCAGTTCTATTGCGGCAGCCAAGATCTCATCGTCCTCCGTAAAAGTCGCCGCCGCGCCCGCAGCTGCAGCAGTTCCCGCAAAGGCAACGCCAGTCGCCACGCCGAAAAATGAAACCGCCGGCACCCGCGAAGTCAAGACCATCGTGATCGACCCCGGCCACGGCGGCAAGGATACCGGCGCCCAGGGCAAGAATTCCAACGAAAAAGACATCGTGCTCGCCGTCGGCAAACTCCTGAAAAAGGAACTCGAAAAAGAAGGCTTCAAGGTCAAAATGACCCGCGACAAGGACGTGTTCATCGAACTCGGCGAACGCGCCAACCTCGCAAACCAATGGGACGGCGACCTGTTCATCAGCCTTCACTGTAACGCTATCGACGCAAGCCCCGAGCGCAAAAAGCAAATCAAAGGCTACCACGTGTACGTGCTCCGCGCCCCCGAAAGCGAAGAAGACAAGGCCATTGCCCGCCGCGAAAACAAGGTGGCCACGCTCTATGGTGAAAAGAACGCCAAAGAAGAACTTTCTCCACTCGAATGGTTCAAGCTCGAAGCCCGTTTGGAAAAATACAAGCAGAACAGCTACATGTTCACCGAACAGATGCTCAAGGCATTTGACGACGGCAAAATCAAGCGCCAGGGTGGTGGCGTCGGCGGCGCCGGATTCATGGTGCTCGTAGGCGCATTAATGCCCGCCGTGCTCTTTGAAATCGGCTTCATCAGCAACCCCGAAGAAGAAGCCTACATGATCACAAGCAAGGCTCAGGCAGACATCGCTGCACGCATTTCAAAGGCCGTCAGCAGCTACAAGGAAGCTGTCCATAACTACCGCGAAACTCTTGGTCGCCAATAAAAATCGGAAGCAAATAAACAAACTTCAAAAAGAAAAGGCAGCCATTTCGGCTGCCTTCATCAGCTGGATTTTTTATTGTCGGTAAACGCGCTCCTTCTCGACGCGAACACCGCTCGCTGAATTTTTCTTGGCCGACTGACCATTCACCAGGTACGGTTTGCGGTCCACATTGGGCTCAACCTTCTTACGCATAGGCTTCGCGACAACAGAAGGCGGATCCACAGGTTTTCCCTCCGGTAATTCGCCCGTATACATCGGAATTTTGCTAAAGGTAGCTGTTCCGTCATCCTGGAAAATACATTGATGCGCAAAATAGGCCGGAATGCCTGTTTCCGTTTCATCCCAATTATTCATAGAACTATTATACACCGTTATATATTGGCAAAGGGCGTAATATGTAGAATCTTTTCTATAGACAAAGTAGTTCGTATCATTTGCAGACGAACCACGTTTCTCGGAAAACTTATAGGATTCAAGCAAATCAGACCCATAATAAGTAATCTCTGCAAAAGCAGTCGTATCGTTCAAGTCTAGGGCAGTTCCCGCTTTTAAGCCATCGACTCGAGCAACGTTCCAAAATGATTGGTCATAATCAAAGAAGTTCCAATGATATAGATAATACCCACAGCCCCCAAACATAAAACCACATACACAAGATTCATCCACCTGCCAATACGTGATGTCCTCGACGATAGCAACACCAGGTTCTATCACAACAAGGCTGTCTTTAGAAAAGCCCCATTTAGTATAACCATAAGTTGGTTCATGCACTTCATGACGGGTTAGGTTTATCACCAAGGACTGTTCCCATTCCTTGGCCTGGGCGGTACCAAGTCCAAGCAACAGCCCGAGAGCCATGGTGCATGCGAGCAAACTCTTTTGCTTATTCATAATAACTCCTCCTTTTTTTTACAAATATATACATAATTTATCTTAAATACTTTTTGGGGGATTTGTTTTCCCAATAAATTCATTGACATCTAATCAACGCAAAAAAAAACCGACTGCTTTTAGCAATCGGCTTTTTGAATCTTAAATTCTTAGACTTACTACGGACGCTTACGCCTTCGGCTTCAGCGTCTGTCCTTCGGCTCGGTCATGCCGGCAAGCAAACTTGCCGTCGCGACACTCGCCTTACGGACTACTCAGCGTCCATATCGGCTTCGTCGATTTCGGCGTTGTGGTAAACGTCCTGAACGTCGTCGTGGTCTTCGAACTTGTCAATGAGTTTGAGGAGCTTCTGGGCATCTTCGTGACCGAGCTTCACCGGGTCGTTAGCGACGTAGGTGATTTCAGCGCTCATCATTTCGATACCGGCTGCTTCGAGAGCCTTGGACACGGCGTCGAAAGCTTCCGGAGAAGTGGAGATTTCATGCACGCCGTCTTCGGTGGACATGTCTTCGGCACCGGCTTCGAGAACGAGGTCCATGACCTTGTCTTCCGGATACTTTTCAGCGTCAACGATGATCACACCCTTGTAGGTGAAAGCCCAAGAAACGGAACCGGATTCGCCCATGGCGCCGTTGTTCTTGTTGAAGATGTTGCGGATTTCGGCAACGGTACGAACCTTGTTGTCGGTCAGGCACTGCACCATGATGGCAATGCCACCCGGGCCGCGTCCTTCGTACAGCGGTTCCGTCATTTCGGTACCGGAGTTGGCACCCGTACCCTTGGCAATGGCGCTTTCGATGTTCTTGGTCGGCAAGCTCTGGCTCTTGGACTTAAGAATAGCGGCACGCAGACGCGGGTTTGCGTCGGGGTTTCCGCCGCCGAGCTTAGCGGCGATAGAAATTTCCTTGATAAGCTTGTTCCAAGCCTTGGCGCGAGCAACGTCAGTCTTGGCTTTCTTGCGTTTGGTGGTGGCCCATTTGGAGTGACCGGACATAGATTACCTCTAATTGGTTTTAGTTAAAAAATTACTTGTTCTTGAGCTGGCAGCGACGCTTTTCCTTGATGGAGAGACCAGGATCATCGCATTCATCGCCAGAAACCTTTTTCTTCTTTTTCTTCTTGGTCGGAGCAGGCTGTTCGTCTTCATCGACTCGACGCTTGCGCTTGTTCATCGTCGCTTCTTCTTCGGCGTCGACTTTTTTTTTCTTTTTCTTCTTCGGAGCTACTTCGTCGTCGCTAGCCTCTACACGGCGCTTGCGAGTCGTAATGGTAGCCTCTTCATCGGGCTTCTTTTCGCCCTTCTTCTGCAAAGCGCGGAGCTTCGCCTTGTCGAGCGGATCGGCAGAAGCCTTGGTGATATCCTTGTCGTACTTACCGCCCCACACGTTACCGAGCAGGGAACCGGATTCCAAGGCATCCTTCAGAATGCCCATTGCCCATTCGTCATTTGCCGGCGGCAAAAGCTTGAAGCGCAAGTTACGAATCCTGGTCGGTTCGTCTTCAAAGAACAGCATCATGTCGAAGAAACCCACCTGGTATTCCTTGTTGTCAGAGCCAACGGCCGTCGAAGGAACATAGGCAAGCATTGCATAGACATCGCCATCGAAAAGGCCAGTAATCAAGGCATCGCCGTCACCGCCCGGGGCCTGCACTTCACCGTCAGCCTGGAAAGCCCACGGAGCGACATCCACCGTCAAGCGGAATTTGTGATAGCCCTTATCGGCCTTTTTCAGCTTGAGCAGGGCACCCGAAAAAGCCTGGAACTCAGGCTTCAGCGTTTGCGCCGAACAAACCGCGACAAAAACCAAACAAAGCAACACTATAAGTTTTTTCATAGGATCCTCCCTTGAAAGACTTATTAATTCTTAAAGAACAGAGCCTTGGCAGCCTCGAACATCGGGTCCTTTTCATCCGGGTTGCGGCATTCCGTATAGATACGAACCTTCGGTTCGGTACCGGACGGACGCACCAGCATCCAGGAGTCATCGTCGAAGATCACCTTCACGCCGTCGAGCGTGAGGAGCTGCTTCACGGTCTTTTCGTTGTTACCGACCATGACCTTTGCACCCGGCTGGGCGATCGTGGCGATAGCGTCAACCTTGGCCTTGAGCGGAGCGCCAACGAGGGACTTGTCCACTTCGAAACCGGAACGGGTCGGGTAGAAGCGGCCATATTCTTCGTACAGGGCATCCAGGTATTCACCGAGGTTCTTGCCGGTGACAGCCATGATTTCAAGAGCGATGAGGAGGCCGAACTGGGCATCCTTTTCAAGCGTGTTGTTCAGGCCGGAAATACCGTCGGATTCTTCGAAAGCCACGAGAGCCTTCTGCTTGGCGTTGCGGGAGAGCCAGGGGCGGAAGTTCTTGAAGCCCACCGGAGTTTCCATCACAGGCACGCCGAGCTTTTCGGCAATGATGTTCACAAAGTTAGAAGTAGCGACGGACTTAGCCACGCAGCCCTGTTCCTTGCGCCAGGTAGCCATGTAGTGGAAAGCGATAGCACCGAACTGGTTCATATCGATTTCGCGGGTGCCGTCGTAGAAACGGATACGGTCACCATCCGGGTCGAAGATTGCGCCCAGGCGGAACCAGCTCTTGCTTTCGTCGAGGACCTTGCGGACCTTTTCGAGGTTCTTGCTGGACGGTTCCGGAGCGATACCGCCGAACAGGGAGTCGTCTTCGTTACGGAGCGTAATCAGGCATTCCGGATTGTCGAGGAGAGCGGCCGGACGGCGACGGGTAGAACCATGCACGTGGTCGCACACGAGAGTCAGGCGCCCCTTCTTGATGAAGTCCTTGATGCGGTCGAACTTGATGGTGCCCTGCTTGACCAAGAATTCCTTGTAAATCTTGAGGGAGTCGATCAATTCCCAGTCGACCTTGCCCACCGGTTCAAACTTCCAGGTGGCCATCATTTCGTTGCTGAGCTTGGTGATCACGTTCGTGATTTCCGGACCGGCAGGACCGCCGTCAGCCGGGTTGAACTTGATACCGTTGTAGTGGCTCGGGTTGTGGCTCGGAGTCATGTTGATGGAGCAGGCGGCACCGAGCATTTCGATGCAGGCGCTGAATTCCGGAGTCGGCATTTCGCCACCGTAGTAGACCTTCACGCCGGCCTTGGCGAACTGGTCTGCCACAGCTTCGCAGAATTCGTGACCGAGCAAACGGTTGTCGTGACCCACGACCACGCCGCGCTTCTGGAGTTCGGCAAAATCCTTCACGCCGAGAGCTTCGAAAAGTTCCGGTGTGGCTTCCTTATAGAGGCGCACGATAGCGGCACCCACGACCTGCAGATTGCGGAGGGTGAATTCAGAACCGATTTCGCCGCGCCAACCGGACGTACCAAAGCTAACCTTGGCGGGTTCCTGGGAGGTCAGGGCGACCTGTTTCACCTGTTCGACCAGGCCCATATCGGTAGCCGGGTTGAATTCGGGGGACTGAATCTTTTTCCAAATCTGGGTAATGTTTTCCATAAGGGATCCTTTTGTGATTTTTTCGCGAGAAATTTAGTAAAAATTGCGTTTTCGCAAGAGCCTTTCTGCATATTTACAGCACATTAAAACACTATTGAGGCAACACAAACGGCCTTGACGCAAATTCGTATTCTATTACATTTCAATGTTTTACATTTATTGTGCGACAAAACACCCAAGCAAGCAATTTCTACATTCCGTCCCAGCGTATAATTTGTACGTAATGCTTCACAACCGAGTTGTTTCAATCAAACAGCCGCTCTTTTCTCTCGTCAAATTCCTTTGACCTCTCGTCTAATACTATATTTTGGCCACTATGCAGATTACTAACGCTTCTCAACTTACTGGTGTTTTCCCCGCGTTGTTCACTCCGCTCAAGAACGACGATCCCAAGAACCTTCGCAACTCCATCGACTACAAGAAGATGGGTCAGATGATCGACGACGTGATCGCTAACGGCGCAAGTGGCGTGCTCCCCGCCGTGACCACGGGTCAGAGTGCGACTGTTTCTCCGCAGCAGCACCTGGATGTTATCAAGTTTACGCTCGACTATGTGGATGGCCGCGTGCCCGTGATTGCCGGTGCCGGTTCCAACTGCACTCGCGAATCTATCGAAATGATCGAAAACGTTCAGAAGATTGCCCCGGTGGCAGTCCTCTGCGTGACAGGCTACTACAACAACCCGCCGCAGGAAGGCCTCCTGAAGCACTACCGTACGCTCAGCAGCGAAACGGGTGCCAAGATCGTGATTTACAACGTTCCGGGCCGTACCTCCAGCTACGTGCACCCCGACACCTTGATTGAACTTGCCGAAGACAAGAACATCATCGGTCTGAAGCAGGCTGTCGAATTCGGCTTTGGCGAAAAGTTCCACGAAGACACGATGCGCGTGATCAAGGAAACGAAGGGCAAGGACTTCGCCGTGATGAGCGGTGAAGATGGTCTCTTCGCAGACTTGCTCGAAATGGGCGGCACGGGCCTCATCAGCGCTTCGGGCAACATTCCTGAAGCAACGAAGACCTTTGTCGATCTCTA